>JBDSQB010000006.1 GCA_039930045.1 Chthoniobacterales bacterium
CCGTCCAGCGTTCGTTGGCGTCGATAATCTGGGATAACGAAACGTGATAGGCCTGGTCTTCGCTGGGTTCCCAGTGATCCCATATATCGCCGGTGGTCCGCCAGGCATTGGACCAGCGGGACAGCTCTTCGCGTTTCTCGAAAGGAGCTGAATTCGACAGGCTGAAAACAATATCGCGGCCCGTCGAACGAAGCGCCTCGGACATCTCCCGGGTGCTATCAACGTCATTGGGATTCCAGTCATACTTGAGATAATCGAACCCCCACTCGGCGAACTGCCGGGCATCCGCCTTTGCAAAATGGAAGGTTCCGATTTTCTGCCCCTTCGAGCCGCCCGATCGCTCGCGGGACCACTCGCCTTCGGGATTATCCGCCGAGCCTCCGGGGTAATCGGCGT
Organism: Chthoniobacterales bacterium; assembly: GCA_039930045.1. Taxonomy (NCBI): domain Bacteria; kingdom Pseudomonadati; phylum Verrucomicrobiota; class Spartobacteria; order Chthoniobacterales; species Chthoniobacterales bacterium. The sequence goes on from JBDSQB010000006.1 coordinate 397, forward strand.
AGGAGGTGATCCAGGGTGTGGAATAGATTCCCGCCTTCAGCCCCATGGCATGAATGGAGGCGCACAAGCCCGCCATATCCGGGAACTTGTCGTTGGCCAGCAACGCCTTGTCCGCGCCCTCCCGCCGGCCCTGCCACGAGTCGTCGATGTTCACATAGGACCAGCCGTGGTTGGCCAAACCGGACGAAACCAGAATGCGCGCGGATTCCAGCACCTTTGCCTGATCGACGTTCACGGCCCAGCTATTCCAGCTGTTCCAGCCCATCGGTGGCGTCAGCGCAATTTCCTTCCCGACCACAATCCGGAACTTGCGTGTGGCCGAATCCACCCCATTCCCGGCCTTCAGAACCACTTCGTATTCCCCCGCCTTTTCCACCTTGCCAGTAATGCGTCCGGACTGGTGATCGATGCTCAATCCCTCGGGCAGACCTTCGGCATCGAACTCCATCGGGCGGCTGCCGGTCGCCGGAACCGCATAAAGAAAAGGCGATCCCGGCCGGACGCCAAAAACCGATGGCCCGTTGATGCGGGGCGATGCGGATGGAGGTGGCGTAAGGATATTGTCCGACAGGTCGAACTGCGCTTGGGCGAACAACGAGCAACTCATAAAGGCCAGTGCAGACAGGATTGTGTGGTTTGAAAACCTTCTCATTTTTGTTGGTTGGTAACGAAAAGCTGCTGCGCGAAATGATAGAGATTGCTGCCCCAGGACGAGCCGTCATGGCCGTGATCATCCACGTTCCAGATGTGGGGGACATCTTGTTGTTTCAGAGAAACGTGAACGCTCTGAGAGATGTTGATCAGGCCGTCCTTGTTGCCGCAGGAAACGTAGAGCAGCTTCAACTGCTTCCGCGCGGCGGCGGGATCGGGCACGAGTTCGGCGGGTGGTTTGGTGTTGGGCGCGGATGAAAATCCGGCGACCCACGCGAACGTGTCGAGGTGGCCAAGTCCGAAGTTCAGCGACTGGCCACCGCCCATCGAAAGCCCGGCAATCGCGCGCTGCTCGCGATTCGTGCTGGCGGAATACTTCGCCTGAATCGCGGGAATCAAACAGTCGAGCAGATCACGCTCAAACTTCCCAAAGCTGGCGGCGTTTTCCGGCGAGAAGGTTTTGTCTGGCGCGGGCACGCGATCATCCGCCAGTGCGCGACCGTTCGGCATCACGAGGATCATTGGCGTCGCCTTCCCGTCAGTGATGAGGTTGTCCACGATGGCGTCAGCGTGAATGTAGCCGCTCCATTCCCACTCATTGCCGCCGATGCCGTGCAGCAGATAGAGCACGGGATATTTCCGGTCGGACGAGTAGCCGGGCGGAAGATAAACCACCGCCTTCCGCTTCACGCCGGTGACGGTGGAATCGTATTCAAAGACCTCGGTGCGTCCGGCCATTCCGGTCGGGGCGGGCTTGTCAAAGCCGTTGGGCGCGTCGGGAAACGCGCGCACGTCATCCGGCGCAAGCACCACGGGTCGGCCAAAGTTGGCGCGGGCGCGTTCGGGGGAAACCTGCTCGGGTTTTTCCTGCGCGAGCAGTGCGCCCTGCGACCCGGCGAGAAGCAGGAGCAAACTGGCTGTCAGTGTTTTGGTGAACATGGAATTTTGAGCGAATGACATTTTCATTGGACCACCTTGATGACCATTTCCTTCTGATCGCGGGAGACGCCGAGGCGCAGCGAACTTCCGGCGGGCGACGATGGTGTTTGCTGACGCAGCGCAGCCGTGTCCGCCGTCTTCGCGTCATTGACGGAAAGAATGACATCATTCTTCCGCAGCCCCGCTTGGGCGAGCGCTGAACCTGCTGGGATTTCGAGAACCAAAACTCCCGTCACGCCGGGCAGACCAAACGCGGACATCTCGCCTTCGCTGGTAATGTTGCGCACGCGAGTGCCGAGCCAGGTCACGGGATCGGCGGCGCGGGTGATGGGCGCGGACCCTTCGGTGATCTTCGCCTGAGGCAACTGCGGGGTGCGCGCGATGGCTTTGAGCGCCGGTTTTCGCACGCCGAATTGATCCATCGGAAAATTCACAAAGCCGAGCGCCAGGGCAGGGGAGCCGACCTTCACCCGATAGTCACCACGCACGGGATCGACAAAGCGGGCGTCGGCCACGATGGAATGTGGATCGCGTCCGCTTTGCTCCTGTAGCCGGGTCGCGGGCTGGTTCTTCGTTGCTCCGGGAACATGCACGAGATTAAAATCCATTTCCTCGCCCCAGGGTGGTGGCGGCATGTTGGCGGGGCGATAATCGGTCCAGACGATGTTTCGGCGGAAGATGTCGCCACACTCCGCATACCAGACGTGTGGATCGTAGCCGCCATCCACGAGGATGTTGTTTTCGACGACGCGCTTGAATCCCTCGCGGTTTTTAATGCCGCCGCGCAGGCAGAGGTTGTTTTTGATGACGTAATTCGACGAGCCGTCGTCGAGGTCAATGTCCCAGCCGTGGTCGCAGCGCCAGCGGTTGTTCGCGAGCACGATGGGCTTCACCACGTCGAGCAGAGGCAACTTGGGCGCTTGCTTCACCCATGCGTTGACCTCATCAATGTTAGGACGCCAGAAACGGTCGCGGCCCCACGAGTTGAAGGAGCCGTGGTCGCCGGTTTCTTTCACGGTGTCGAAGATGTCGCAAAACTCAATGACGTGCCCGCCCCAGCAGCCGTCGCCGATGTTGATGCCGGAGCGCGGCATGTCGTAGATCGAGCAGTGGCGGACGGTGATGCTCTGAGCGAGATCAATCTCCACGCCGGCGGTCTGCTTCTCGACGCGCCCGGTCAGATGGATCAGGCAATCCTCCACCAGGCAGTCCGCCGGGTAGTTGTTGCCCTTCGGTCCGGGCGTGCGGTCAATTTTGTCGAGGTCCTGAACTTGATAATAGTTGAAGAGCGGACTGCGCGCCGCCTGCGGGTCGCCGACGAAACAAATTCCACTCGCGCCCGCCTTGGCGATTTGCGTGCCGAGAATGCTCACGCGGCGGTTGTAATTATTGACGAACACCGCGTTGCCGCCGACCTGATCGATGAAGCTGTCCAGCAGCGCGCAATCCTCCGCGCCATTGAAGAAAATCGCCCCGCCACGATAGATCGCCCAGTCCGAACGCAGCAGCGGCTCGCGCGTGTCCATGACCGTGCGCGCCGCCTGACGGAAAACCAGTCCGCGCAGTGCGATCCATTTCACCGGATGCGCCTCGTCGCCGTGAAACTCCACCAGCGTCCGCAGGCGGGTGGCTTCCACGATGGCTTTCGTCAGATCGAGCCCGGCGGGCGGATAAAAATACAGCGTGTGCGTTTTGGAATTCAGAAACCACTCTCCCGGAGCGTCCAGTTCCTCGAAGATGTTTTCCACGAAGCGGACTTGCTCGTGCGCCGCCGCACCGCGGTTGTTCTGCCAGCCGCCTTCGAGCTGAGGGTTGCCGTCGGCGTCCTTGCCGGTGATGCGCCAGGTGAAGTCCCCCCAGAACGCCGGGTGCATGGCGTGATAATAGCCGCCCGCCGGATCCGACCAACGGGCCGCGCGTTCCTTGGAAATGGCGTCAGGCGCGAATCCGTCGAAGTATTTCGCATTGGGATCGAAGTTCGGATAACGCGCCAGAATCTGCCGCTCGCCGTTGATGAAAATCTCCTCCGTCTGCAAGTCCTCCGGGACTTGCGTCTGAAAAACTCCATTGGTGGACGGCTGCCACTTCAGCCCGTCGAGCCGGACGCCGCCGCCGATGACCGGCTGCTCGTCCTTGTAATTTTGAAAAAGCACCGGCTTGTCCTTCGTGCCGGAATCTTGCGCAGTGAACACCAGCGGCGCGGGCAGATAGTAAGTGCCGCCGCGCAGCATGACTTCGCCACCTTTTCCGCGCACCGCCTGTTGCGCGCGTTGCAGCGTGGCGAACGGCTTTTCCAGCGTGCCGGGATTCGCGTCGTCGCCCGACGGAGAAACGAAGTAAGGCTGCGCGTTGCAGACACACGCGGAGGCAAGGGCCAAGGTGAGGATGATGAGCTTCATGGCACGGAAGGGCGGGGGGCGCATGGCTGCGCTGTCAATGTGGCGGTGGCGGACGCGAGGCCGTCGGCGGTGGCGGTCAGTTTGATTTCACCGGCGTCGTGCGTGGATTGCACGATGACCTGCGCCAGGCCGTTGAACAGGCTGCGCCGATCGCCTTTCTCTGGCTCGTGGCAGTTCGGATCGCCGTTGCCCACGCCGATGATCCGGCCCGGCCCGCTGATTGCGAAAGCCACCGCGAGGTTTGCCGTCGGCACAGGCCGCCCTTGCTCGTCCAGCGCCTCCACCGTCACCGGCAGGGCATCGCAGCCGTCGGCAGCGAGCGTTTTGCGGTCGGGTGCGAGTCGGAGTTTCACCGGCTTGCCGGTTGTTTCCACGACGTAACGCGCAACTTCGCGGCCATCCTTTTTCGCGACGGCTTCCAGCCGGCCCGGTGCGTAGGGCACTTGCCAATCCACCATTTGAAATGGATCGACTTTCTTTTCTTCGATGAGCTTGCCGTTGAGCGAAAGCGCGACGTGATCGGCATTGCACAAGGCCATCACCCTGATCGGCTGGCCTTCCTTGCCGGGCCAGTTCCAGTGCGGCACAAGCGTCAGCACCGGTTTGTTTTTCACCCAGTGCGCCTGTCGGACGTAGAAGTCGGTCTTCGGGAAACCGCAGAGATCCATCGCGCCGAAGAACGACCCCGCCGACGGCCAGCCGAAAGGCGTGGGTTCGCCGCGGTAATCGAAGCCCGTCCACGAGAAGCCGCCGGCGAGGCGCGGACGCGTGGCGATGGCCTCCCACGAATTGCGGGCACTGCTGCACTTGTCCCAGCCCGGGTAAACCTCATCGTAGGATGTCACGATGAACTTGGAATAATCGGTGGAGTATGCTCCGCGCGTCATCACCTGCGAAGTGTCTTCGGTGCTGATGATTGGCTTGTCCGGATAGGCGGCGAGAATCTTGTCATACTCGCCCGCCTGATAGTTGATACCGACGACATCCATCGTCCAAGCCGCGTTCTTCGGGTTGACCTTGCCGTCCCAGCCCATCTGGCCCTTGTTCTGCGCGCCAGTGGTGGGCCGGGTGGTATCGAGTCGCTTGACCACTGAGTTCATGACGCGCGTCATCTCCATGCCTTCCTCGTTGATTTCGAGCGCCTCCTCGTTGAACAGACTCCACAGGATCACACTGGGATGATTGCGGTCACGGCGCACCAGCCATTCGAGTTGTTTCAAGTATTCGGGCGACGCGTTGAAATGCCGCGTCTCATCCATCACCATCATGCCGAGGCGATCACAAATTTCTACCAGCTCCCGCGACGGAGGATTGTGCGAGGTGCGATAGGCGTTCGATCCCATCTCCTTCAATTTGCGGATGCGGAACTCCTGAATCGAATCCGGCACGGCCACGCCGACTCCGGCGTGATCTTGGTGATTGCATGTGCCCTGCAACTTGAGCGGCTGGTCGTTGAGAAAGAAACCGTTCTTCGCGTCGAAGCGGACCGTGCGAAAACCGCACGTCGTGCTGACGACGTCCACCGGCTGGTTGTCACTCAACACCGTCGTCCGCACTTCATACAGGTTCGGATGCTCAACCGACCAGAGCTGCGGCGAGTTCGCTGGAATCGAAAGTTTCGCCACCGCTTGATCCATCGGCACAATGTTCACCGATGCGGATTTGCCGGCGGCGATTTTCTTTCCGGCGGAATCGAACACGCTGATTTCCACCATCGCCGAAGCCGCGTTCGTTCCGGTGTTGCAGAGCGTGACCTCGGCGGGAATCGTCCACCTGCCATCCGCGCTTTTCACCGGGTTGGCATAAACACCATCCGTGACGACATGCACCGGGCTGCGTTTGACGAGCCAGGTGTGCCGATAGAGGCCCGCGCCTTCATACCACCAGCCTTCCATCGCCTCGGCATCCACGCGGACGGCGATGGTGTTCTCGTCATTGCCGTAGCGCGCCATCGGCGTGACATCCGTGTGGAATGACGTGTAGCCACAAAAGTTGTGATGCACCGGCGTCCCGTTAAAATAAACGGCGCAATGCGTCGCCACTCCGTCGAACTGCAATTCAATGTTTTTGCCTCGGTCGGACGGATCGAGCTTGAAGGTGCGACGATACCAACCAATGCCGCGCGGACGATAACCCTGCTGCTTAACCGCCTTGGAATCGAACGGCTGTTCCACCGCCCAATCATGCGGCAGGTTTACTTGCTGCCAGCCCTTGTCATCGAACCCGCGAGCAGCCGCGCCCCAGGTGTGTCCGGCCTTCGCACCGCTGTGAGTAATATCCGGGCCGTAGAGCGCGACACCCTGGCCGCCGGGAAATGAATCGAGCGGAATGTCTCCGAGATGAAACCGCCAGTTTTCATCGAGCGAAAGCTGTTCGCGCGGTGCTGCGGCCGTCGCAGCTTGCGCGGCTAACCACACGGTGCAGGCGCTGATGCCGATAAGACGGAGCAACCGGGAGTTCCTCATTGGTCAACGGGTTTGCACCACAATAGTCGTTCCCTTCAGGCCGTCGGCCTCGGCTGTGAGCGTGATTTTGCCCGCTCCACCGTTCGGCCGGAGAATGGCGAGACAACGGCCTTCGTAGGTTTTGCGAAGCGGCGCATGGAAACTGGAGGCGTCGTTCGGCGCGGAACTGCCGGTGGCGGCGAGTTCGCCTGCGCCGGTGATGGTGAAGCGAACCGGAATCGCGGCGGTGGGAACGCGGTTGCCATTTCGGTCCACCACTTCAACCGTCACGTAGGAAAGGTCGTTGCGGTCGGCGCGAATCGTGGAGCGATCTGCGGTGAGCCGGATTCCCATTGGTTCGCCCGCAGTGCGAAGAACGGTGCTGGCAACCTGCTTGCCGCCGGTCAAACCGATGGCGAGAAGCTCGCCGGGTTGGTAAGGCACATCAAACCTGGCCGTGAGTTTGGTCGCCGCAGAAACCTCTTTTTCGCCGATCACTTTCCCGTTGAGTTCGAGGCGCACGCTTTCGCAACGCGAATAAACCGCCACGTGCATCGACTTTCCTTCGCGGCCCGGCCAATTCCAGCTCTGCGTCTCATCCGGCCAACCCCAGTTGCTGACGCGCTCCCACACGCCCTCCGGCATCGGCGCGTGAACCATCATTTCAATCTGGCTGCGACGCCAGACCACATCGCGGTAGTAAGACTGCGGCTTCTTGAAACCGCACACGTCAATGTCCCCGCACCAGGCGTTATACCACGGCCACGGCATGAGGAAGTTGTCCTTCTCGTTGCTCGGCGTGCTGTGTCCGATTCCCGATTCACCGAAGTAGTCCATCGCTGTCCAGACGAAGTCGCCGATGATGTAGGGGTGCTTCTCCACCAGCGACCAGTAGTCGAAGAAGCCCTTCGGATACGATTCGCTGCCATACATCACGCGCTTGGGATTCCGGGCGTGGTCGGATTCATATTTCTCCGGCAGATAATTGTAACCGCCGATGTCGAGATGCGTGAACGCGACGTCGGAGAGCGTGTCCCAATTCTTCAAGACCTCGCCCCAGTCCGAACAGATCGCCTGTGTAATCGGGCGCGTGGCGTCGTACGAGAGCACCGCCTCGCGGAGCATCTTCGCGGTCGCTTCGGCGCGGAATTGTTCGGGGATTTCATTGCCGATGGACCACATCACGACGGAGGGATGATTGCGGTCGCGCCGGACCATTGAAGCCATGTCGCGCTGCGCCCAATCCTTGAAATAGACGCTGTAGTCCTGCCCGTTCTTGCCTTGCTGCCAGCAGTCGAACGCCTCGTCAATCACCAGCACGCCCAGCCGGTCGCAGGCATCGAGAAACGCGGGCGACGGCGGATTGTGGCTGGTGCGAATGGCGTTGAATCCGTTCGCTTTCATCAGCTCAACACGGCGCTCCTCGGCACGATCAATCGTGGCCGATCCGAGCGGGCCGTTGTCATGGTGCATGCAGCCGCCCTTGAGCTTGAGCATCTGGCCGTTGAGCCGGAAGCCGTTCTCGGCGTCCACTTCGATTTTGCGAATACCAAAACGAGTCGAAGTCTTGTCCAGCGTTTTGCCAGCAGCGGTGATTTCAACTTCCGCTGAATACAACTCCGGCGAATCCGGCGACCACAGTTTTGGCGAACGCAGTTCCAACGACTGCTCCACCGTGCGCGTTTCGCTGCCGGAAAGATGCAATTTGCTTTCGGTGGTTTGAACCGCCTTGCCTTTGGAATCCAGCACACGCGTGCGCACCACCACGTCGGATTCGGCACTGCCGTCGTTGCGAACTTCACTCGCAATCTTCACGACAGCTTTGTCTTTTGAAACTTCCGGCGTTGTTACGAACACGCCCCACGTCGGCACATGAATCGAATCGGTGACGGTTAGCCACGCGTGCCGATAAATTCCCGAGCCGGAATACCAGCGGCTGTTTTTGCCCTCGTTGCGAACGCGCACGGCGATGACGTTTTCCTCGCCCGCCGGTTTGAGGTGCGGTGTCAGGTCGAATTCAAACCCGGTGTAGCCGTAAGGATGATTGCCGAGAGGCTGGCCGTTGATCCAGAAATCGGCGTTCATGTAAACGCCATCAAAGCGCACCGCGACGCGCTTGCCCTGCTCCGCCGACGAAAGCGTGAAGTGTTTGCGATACCAGCCCGTGCCGCCCACGACGTGACCGGTGTATCCGCCTCCCTTGGTTTCAGCCGTGTCGAATGGGCCGACGCGAATGGACTTCACGCCCGCTTCCACAATGCCGCCGTTGTTGAGCTGATCGAACACACGCACCGCGAGCACATCCGAACCGTCGCCGCGCACGAGTGAAGCCGGGACGCGGTAATGCCGGGGCACGTCCCACGCGATTTGAAAGTTGGGCGGAAACGAACCTGTGCCGCCGATGCGTTCGCCGTTCAGAAACGTCTCATCCACGTCGTCAATGCAGCCGAGCAGAAGGTCGAAGTCCTTGCCCTTGAAATCGGCGGGGATTTCGATGCGGCGGCGAAACCAGCCATAGACTTTGTCGTCTGTATAATCCGAATGGTGCTCCCAATTGTCCGGGAGCGTGACGGTCTGCCAGCCGCTGTCGTCTAGCTCTCGGGCCTTCCACACGGCGTCATCGCCTTTTTGAAACCGCCACTCGCCCGGCACGACCGACAATTCCAAACCCGGGCCTTCGCGCGGCGGCAAATCTTCAATACTCCAATCATGCGGCACATCGAGCGCGCGCCACCTGGAATCATCAAACGCCGCTGCTTCCGCGCCCGGCGCATCCGCGCGCAGAAAACGCCAGCCGGAATCGAAGGAACAGTCACGGATGTCGGCGGCGGAGTCGGCGGCAAAAGCGTTGCAGCCGGTGCCGGCCACGAGGGCCAACAGCGTGATTCCAACTGAAAACAAAACGATCTGCTTCACGATTTCATCAGCGGGTTTTTAGTTTAAGAACCACAATGCTGCTGGGCGGAAGGGTGTGGGTAAAAACACGTTTGACACCGTTCAAGGTCGTGGTGACAGGCGCGACTTTTCGCGGCTGGCTTATGGAGTTGGTCTCCTCGGGATTGGCCGCCAGCGTGATCACCATCACCTTCGATTCAAGGGAGCTAACGCCCTTGATCTCAATCGGCAGCGATTGCGGTGTCAGCTCCGGGTTCACCAGCTTGAGAATGATTTCGCCGGTCTTGCTGTCACGCGTGGCGCTTCCCTGGACCGGGGTTTCCATCGGTGTGACCGGCAGAATTTCGTCGCCCAGATTCCGGCTGAACATCTGAAATGCGTAGTAGCTCGGCGAACCGAAATCCGAAAGCGCGTCATAGCCGATGAGGTTAGGTCGCCACTGGTAAGCGCCGGGATTCACATTCGCAAACAGTGGCGCGTAGCATTGCATTTTGATGATGTCCGAGTTTCGCTCCATCGCCGCCATGAACACGGCGTCGCCAATGGCAGCCTTCATCGAGGGCGTGGGCGGCAGTTTTTTCGCAGCCGCATCCCAGGGTCGCGCTGACGCATCTTCGTGCGCCGCCCATTCGCCGACAAAAACGTCCGGCCCCTTGCGGTCCATCTGGGCACCGTAATCGCGCGACTTTTTGATGAACTCGTCCGTGGAGCTGTAGTCATGATAGTCACCCATGTCGGGCTTGCGCCCATCGTGTTTCCCCCACGGAACAGTCGAAATGAGCTTGATCTGAGGATACTTTGCCTTGATGGCGTCGTGAAATTGCGCATAGCGGCCATCGTAAGTCTTGGCCTTGTCAAAGTCGTCCTCGTTGCCGATCTCCACGTAGGTCAATTTGAACGGCGCGGGATGCCCATCCTTGGCCCGCCGCGCGCCCCAAGTCGTGTTCGTGTCGCCGATCACATATTCAATCTCGTCCAGCGCCTCCTTCACGAACGGCTCAAGCTCAGGCCCGGCTTTGATGTAATCGCCCTGGAGGGAATAACCGGCATAGACCGCCAAAACCGGCTCGGCTTTCATGTCTTCGCACCATTGGAGGAACTCGAGCAGCCCCATGCCATCGCTTGAACGATAGCCCCAGCTACCGGCGTGGCCGGGCCGGTCTTCCAGCGGACCAAGCGTCTTCTGCCACGGAAAGCGGTCTTCAATACGTGGTCCTTCGACATAATTGCCGCCGGGAAAACGCAGGAATTTCGGATTCAGATCCACGAGCATTTGCATGATGTCCTTGCGCAGTCCGTTCGGACGGTCCTTCCAGGTCGGCGGGAACAGCGAAACGAGACTAAGCCAGACTGTTCCGGGGCGATCCGTGGTGATCTGGAAATGCGCTTTGGCGGTGGGGGTGACGTTGCCGGTTTTGAGTGTTACCTGGAATTTTTTCCACTCCGGTGCGACGCCGGATATTTTTTCCGAGGCGTAAACTGTGCGGCCATCCTCGCTCGCGATTGAAACCGTTAAGGGTCCCGAGAAACCCGCTTCCGCCCGCGCCCACAGCGACGCGCGATACTGCGTTTTCGGTTGCACGGGAATTCCCCAGTAACCGCCGTTCGCAACGCCCGCAGGGTTTTCCTTCGAGGCTTGAGAGACCGTGAGGCGAAGGCTCGTCGTGAGCTTGTCATTCACGGGATTGGCCGTGTCGAGCGCAATGGTCGCGGCTGCCGTGTCGTTCGCCACCACGGACCAGTGAACCGGCGCCTTGGCGTCGTCCAGGAAAGCGCGGTTTTGAATCAGCTCCGCATAAAGACCGCCGTCGTAGGAGTGGTTAATCTCCTCAGTCATCAATCCGTAAAGCTTGGGACTGACCTGACCCTTGGAACTGGTCGTATCAACGGTGAAGGAAGGCCCGGCAGCAAACGCTGTGGAGGCTATGAGAGTTACGAGCGCGGGAAGTAAACGCATTGTGTTGTTTTCTATTGTTTGCAAAAAGCGCCTCTTACCGCTGCGGCTTAAGCGTGATCATCACCGCGTCGTTTTCGCGGAGGTCGAACTGCTGCTCGAATTTTCCGTCGCCCCCGATCTCGACTGTGCGGGTCTCCAGCGGCGCACCGCTGTTTTTGGATTTGATCTCGGCGACCTGCGCCTTCGTAAGTTGCGCCGGCGCGCCCATGTCCCGATACGTTGCGTAAGGGTCATTGACACGGTAGCCGGCCTTGTAGGTCTCCATCGTATATTTGCCCTTCGGAACGTTCGCCACGCTGAGCGTGACTTTGCCCTTCGGCTGTGACGGCAGATCGCGTTTGTAGAAAACCTGGTTGATCATGTTTTTGGCCGGAAAGGTGTAAGTGAAATCCCAGACCAACGCCTCCACGCCTCCATCGTTGTCGGTGCAAATCCACGAGGAGGGATCGCTGCATTTCAGCTCCGTCGGACCGAGCCGGTTCAAAAACTGATATGCGAAATACGCTGACTTTTTGATGTCCTGGTAATTCATCAGGCCGAAGCCGCCGTGGAATGCCTCCCAACGCGGACCGGGCTCCTCAAAGATGTCGCTGAATGTCCAGTAAGACATGGAATCCGGGGAGTCACCGCATTTCCTGAGCTTGTCGAGAATGTAGGCCGCGCTGTGATAGCTGTCGTGCATCGGATCAGTCGGCGTATAGGAGGAACTCCACTCGGTGAAATGCATCTCCAGTTTTGGAAACGCGGAGTCCTTGATCTCCTGACGCGAACGCTTCACCTCGCCATAAATCGAGTCCGGGTTCTTTGAGAGCGCCGTGCCTGCAGTGGCGGTTTCATCCAGAAAACCGCTCTCGGTGCCGTAGGTATGCGTGGATACAAAATCCACCGGCACGTCGTTTGTCTTGCAGAAGTTGATGAACTCCGGAATCCATGCGCAACCCGCCGTCGCCGGGCCTCCGGTCCGATAGGCCGGGTCAACGGATTTCACGGCGTGCGCCGTGGTCGCGTAGAGCTTGAAGTATTCGGCCCGAGCGCCAGGAACCCACTCCTCATAGGGCTTTTTCCCGGGATTTCCCATCCAGAAGCCATCGAGATTTGGCTCATTCCAGACTTCAAAATACCACGAGCGCACCTCGTCGGCCCCATATCGCTCGGTGCAATGCCTCACAAAGGCAGCGATGAACGCCTCCCATTTCGCATAATCCTTCGGGGGCGTCACATTGCCGCGCCACCAGAAGATCGTCTGGGAACCGCTGGCGAGCGCCGACGGCATGAAGCCCAGCTCGACGAACGGCTTCATGCCGATGCTTTGCAGGAAATCGAAGAGCTCGTCGATGTATTGCCAGTTATACTCCGGCTTGCCGTTGACCTCACGGTAAACGCCCATGTCATCCGTGAACAATCCGTGCATGCGAATATACTCAAAACCACATTCGCGGTGGACGATGGCCAATTGCCGCTGCCAGTCGGCGCGTAGTCCTTCATTCGCGCGGCCTGCGCCAACGCAGCGCTTGAACATGGTATTCAGTGGGCCGCCTACTTGTCGCAGATCGGCGGAGACGGTCCTTTGCTTGGGCATATTGTCATTTCCGGCAGCCAGTCCGCTGCCGCCGGCCAGCAATGTCGCCGCGCAGAGGAGGAGTGAAAGAATCGTTTGGTTCATCGAGCGAGTATGTAGGTCGAAATGGTGGTTATCAAATGACCTATCCATTGAACTCATGTGACGGTAACATCAGACCTAGGCCTCGGACTAATCTTCCTTGAGAGTTGCCGATTCTCAGGGCACGGATGGACGAGACTTGCTGGGTTGCGTTTTCACTGTGACCGTTGCCGCAGGGAGGCCGTCGGCGGTGGCCGTCAATTTGAATTCGCCTGAGTCGCGTGTGGATTGGACGATGATTTGCGCCAGGCCGTTGAAGAGGCTGCGCGACCACGGCTGCGTGGCGGGTTTGCCGATGATTTCCACGGTCACGTTCGGATTCAGCCCACCCAGCGCACCGCCGTTCAGACAGCAAACCGCGATGAGATTGTCGCCGGGGCGAAGGAACTTCGTGATGTCGAACGCCGGCTTCGCGTCCCAGTCGTGCGTCTCGCCGACGTATTGGCCGTTCACGAAATACCAACCCTCGTCGTCACAGCCGGCGAACTGGATTTGCACGCCCGTGCCGCTCAAGTCTTCCTCGGTCAGCGTCAGATGCGCACGGTAAATCGCCGCCGTGTTGTCAGTCGTAATCGTGGAGGATTCGCCGCCTTTAGCTGGGAGCGTGTTCCAACTGGAGTCGTCGAAATTCGCCATGTATTCCGGGACGGAACTGGTGCTCCCATGATCTTTCGTCACCTGCCAACGCCACTCGGTCAATGCAATCTCCCGCACGGAAGGGTTCGAGACAAACGTGTCTGGCTCATGGCAACTCGGGTCGCCGTTGCCCACGCCGATGATTTTGCCGGCGCCTTCGATGGCGAAGTTGATCCTGTTCTGCGCCACTGGAACAAAGCGACCTTGCGCGTCATACGCCGTCACGGAGAACACCGCCACATCCTCGCCATCGGCGTTGATGGTTTTGCGATCCGGCGTGAGTTGAATCTTCGTCGCGTCGCCGGTCGTTTCGACCTTGGTTTCGGCGATGACTTTGCCTGCGGCATCAAAGCCTTTCGCGCTCAGAGTGCCCGGCGTGTATTTCACCTTCCACGTCAGCTTGGAATTTGGCTTCATCGCCTTCCTGCCGAGCGTCTCGCCATTCAGGAACAGTTCGACTTCCTTGCAATTGCTCAACGCGTCCACGCGAAACTCCTGGCCTTCGCGCCCGGGCCAGTTCCAGTGCGGCAGGAGATGCAGCACGGTGTCGGTGGTCCACCAGGCTTGATAGTAATAGAAGTTGTCCTTGGGAAAACCACACATGTCGAGAACGCCGAAGTGCGAGTTGATGTTCGGCCAGGCATACGGCGTCGGCTCGCCGCGATAATCAAAACCCGTCCACACGAAACCGCCGGAGAGCCACGGACGTTCCGCGAACCAGCTCCACCACGTCTCGGAGTTGGTCACCCATTGGTTCGGCTTTTCGTCGTAAGCCGCCACGTGGCCGCGCTCCCGGCTGCTCTCATAAATGCCGCGCGTGCTGGTGGCGCTGGATTGTTCCGTGCCGACGTTCGACTGGAGCGGATGTTTGGCGTGATACTTGTCCATATCCGGGCCGGGATGATAATTCCAGCCGCGCACTTCGATGACGCTGTTGATGCCGCCAACGGTGTCGCCCTGCGGCGCGGGATACGTCACGGGCCGCGTAGGGTCGAGGCGCTTGACGTAGTTCTGCATCGTGCGCGCGGTGTTGCGGCCCTGATCATTGCTTTCCACGGTGCCCTCCTCGTTGCAGACGCTCCAGATGATGATGCTCGGATGATTGCGGTCGCGCCGGATCATCACGTCCCATTTCCGCATGTTTTCCGAATCGCTGCCGAGCAGACGGTTTTCGTCCATGATCAACATGCCGAGCCGGTCGCAGGCGTCGAGCAGTTCCGGCGTGGGCGGATTGTGCGACGTGCGGATGCCGTTGCAGCCGAATTTTTTCAACTGGTTGATGCGGAACTCCTGCAACGCATCGGGAATCGCCGCGCCGACGCCCGCGTGATCCTGGTGATTGCAGACGCCGTGAATCGGGCAAGGCCTGCCATTTAACAGAAAGCCTTTGTCGGCATCGAAGACCGCGGTGCGGATGCCGAACACGGTTTCCTTTTCGTCCACCACTTTGCCATCCACCGAGACCGTGGTGACGAGCTTGTAGAGCTGGGGCGATTCCGGCGACCACAGCACCGGCGAGGAAACTTTCGACTGCAACTTCAGCGTGGCCTGCAACCCGCCGCCGACGGACTGCGTTCCCTTGAATTGCGCGACGGATTTTCCATCCGGCGAAATGACTTCGCAGTTCACCTGCGCGTTGGCGGCAGTGGTGAGCGTGTTCAGCACGTCCGCCTCGACGTGAATCTCCGCCTGATCCGACGGCACGTTGTCCTTGAACTGCGAGTAAACGAAAATCCCGTCCGGCGCGATGGCGACCGGAGCGCTTTTCTCCAACCAGGCATGGCGGTAAATGCCCGCGCCTTCGTAGAACCAGCCCTCGAACTTCGTCGCGTCCACCTTCACCGCGACGACGTTAGGCTCACCATACTTCACCACGTCCGTGATGTCCTCGTGGATCGGGTAATAACCGCCCTCGTTACGGCGGACGAGCCAGCCGTTGACCCAGATGGTCGCGTCACGATACACGCCGTCGAACGTGAGCCGGATGCGCTTGCCTTCGTCCTCCTTCGGCAGCTCGAACGTGCGGCGATACCAGCCGATGCTGTTGGCCTCGAATCCCGGCCCGAGCGCCTTGTAGCCATGATTCTTGTCGGCGCTTTTGTCGAACGGCAGTTCGATCGCCCAATCGTGCGGCAGATTCACCGTGCGCCACGTCGCGTCGCTGAAATGCTTTTCGGAAGCCGGCCCGGCGTTCGCGCCCGCCTTGTCCAGCCGCAACGCTTTCGGCCAGTCATCGCCCAGATGAAATTTCCAGTTGGCGTCGAGCGAGAGACGTTCGCGTGGTGATTCGGCAGCTGAAAGTTGCGCGACGGAAAGCGCCGCCCAGACGCAGGCAATAATGGAGCGCATGAACAGACAGCCTTTCAATCGGGCAAAAACGCGCGCTGCTGGAGTGGTTCTTACTATCCTGGCTATGGGCTTCAAAGTGCTAATGTAGAACTTCGATGTCATGTTCAAGTATTTGAAAAAGTGTGTTGCGGAGTGGATTGGAGGACTAGGTCATCTAAAGAAAAATGGGCGCAATTGCGCCACCCACTGTGAACATTCGTGGCGAAGTCATCATCACACGACTACCTGGTAGAATCGCCTCGGCTGCGTGGCTCCGTTGGTGTCGATAGACCTGGATGGTGCCACCAGTGCCGGCGATGTTGTCCTGCACCGTGACCAGCGTCGCATCGCGTTCGTAGCCGCTCTCATCGAATTTCACGAAAGTCGGCTACACTACAAAAGCCTCTGCGGCTTCCCACAGAGGCTTTTGAACTTTGAGACTTGGCGAAAAAAAGCGCCTACGCCATCATGCGCCGACGACGGACGAAGATGGCCGTGCCGACCATGCCCACGGCGACAAGCGCCAATTCGTTTGGCTCGGGAACGACGACGAAACCAAGATCGTCGTAACGGACGAAAGCATTTTGGGCGATCGAAAAGCTCTTGATGTAGTTAGTCCCAGTAGCTGACAGACCCTCGAAATAATTGGATTGCGGGGTCGTATTCGGTCCCGCTAACGCTCCCGAGGTGCTGGCGGTGGTGTTGTCCAGAAAGGTAACCGTCAGCACGGAAGAGCGAGCGTTATCGTTCCGATTCCCGAGGAAGATTCCGATGGATTGCAGCGGCGTGCTCAGAGTAAAAGTTCGGGTGGCCGAATCGCCACCAAGCCCCATTCCCAAACCCGCAGAAGTCAGTTCCCCGGTTCCGTTATTGGATTGGTTGATACGGTCGGTGGAGCCCAATGTCATAACCAAGCTGTTGGTCGCCGAAGTGCCATAGGACAAGGTGATGGTATCTCCGTTAGCGATGCCGGCGTCGCCCAAGGCGCCAAAGGCGGCACTGTTAAAGTCCCAAACACCACCGGTGTTGTTGGTGAATGCGCTTGCCACGTTCGTCGCAAAAGTCGCATTGGAAATGGAACCCGTGGCGTCGAGAATCGTATGACCGTTTGTGTTCATGACTCCCACCGTGGTGTCGATGAGGGGGGTCGCAGATGCGGCGGTGATTGAAGCGGCCAAGATGCCGGCCATGGCGAGTATGGATTTCATGGTTTTTTTGGAGCAGGTACTTTGTGTTGGCGTGGATGCCGTATCGCATCCGATGATTGAGGTTTCTGGGTTCATATTTTTTTTGTTTACGACTACGGTTACTTCGGATTTTTGTGGAAAATCTTTTCTTCGTCGAGCGAATCTTTCCCACCGCGACTGGGACGCAACGCGGCGAAGTCGATGAGATTCCGTTGCCGTTTGCACGGTACTTGGATCTCCTGGGAGGTGAGAAGGGGGTTCACGATCATGGATCTGCTGTGATACTGCTCAAGGAATACAGAATGCGGGCGAACTTCCCAATTAATAATCTTGCCGTAAAATTGATACAGTATCATGCAAAGACATTTCAAAACCATCCTTGGCGCCACGCCCTTGATCTGACGACTTGGGCCCGCCTTGCAAGTGCTGCGGTGGTTCCGCGCCATTTGAAAAGCCGCTACGCGAAGTAGGAGCGCCCGGGCGCAACCGTTTGGGGTTTCCCCGTCCGAGCTTGGGGGAAGCGAAGGCGGGCAAGAGGATTGAGATCGACGCGAACCTCGTACCGGGTGGATTCACCAACTGACGACCCGGTAGAAGCGTTTTCCTTGGGCGCCCCCGCCAGTGTCGGTGACCTGCTTGGTGCCGCCGTTGCCGGCGATATTGTCCTGCGGCACGCCGTTGGTCTGCACCGTGGTCCATGAGCCGCCTTGCAGCGTATCGGAACGCTCCGCGCGGTAGGTTTTACCCGACACACTCGGGAAACTCAGCACGAAGTCGTTTCCGCTCGCTTGTATCTGGGTGATCTTCAGCGAACTCGACGAGTCGTTCGGATTCGTTCCCGCCGCAAATTCCTGCGCGTTGGTCATGCCGTCCCCGTCGGGATCCGCATTGGGATCCTGGCCGAGCGTGTTGAATTGCTGCAATTCCCACGAGTCGCCCAGGCCGTTGCCATCGCGGTCAACGCCGGGTTCGGGCAGCGCGCCAAAGTAGAAATCCGCCCCACCTTCGTAGAGGCCCGTTGCGGTCGTATCCGCCGAACTCGGTCCGATGGTGGTCGCGGCGGGACTCTGGAATTTATTGCCGATGGCGTTGATCGCGTGAAGCAGCGAGAGATTGCCGGCGGGAAATGTCGGGCTCACGCTGGTGATCCACGTATAGTTCGACGGCGTGAGGCTCGGGGTGAGCACGCGCAGGAAGAGATTCGAGGTGTCGGTCGTCAGGGTGATCGGCTGCTGGGTCGTCCCCAGTTGCGCCCAATAAAGCTGGCCATGGTAGCCGCGGAACTCCGGATAACCCCACTGCGTTCCGTTGACGATGTTGTTAGCCGCCTTGTAGTTCACCCCGATTTCCTGACCTTCCAGGCGATTTTTCCACACGCGATACGGACCCTGCCCCAGCCAGCGCATGCCGGTGACATTCGCCTCGGGATAGTCGAAGGTGACGCCGAGCCACGTCTGCGTGCCGGTGAGCGTGTAGCGGTATTTCAGATTTACCCATCCGTTCGGATGGATACGCCACTGGAAGCCGTTGCTTGCGCTGGTAACATCATTCATCGTCACGACATAATCCGCGCCGTCGAACCCGTGGGTGACGCTCGACGTCGTCCAGGAGCCCGACACGGGGCGAGGCCCGTTCGAGAGCGACACTGGCTGGCCGGAGACAGTCACTCCATTCAGTCTCCCGGTGCTGAGATCGAAGGCCCATGTGCGTGTGCCGTTGGTGATGCTGAGCACGCTGCCGTTGACACTAGGGGTAAGGCCGCTGGGCGTGCCGGCAACGTTCACGATGCGGTTGTGCACCTGGGCCACGCTGTGCAACGGCCATGTCCAGGTATAAATCTCGCGCCCGAAGGTATCTTTCGCTGTCACGCGCAGCGCATCGTAGCTGGCCACGCTCGCCGGGACGCCGAGCGTGAGCGTGCCCGACGCACCGGAGGCGACCGAAGGTCCGGCGAATTCCACACTGCTTTTGCCGACGATGAAGCCGCTGTTCTGCACCGCCGTCGAATCCGTCGGGTCCGGAAACCAGCCGAGTTTCCAGCTAAACGTGCATTGGTTGAGATTGGTGAAGTCGAACCGGTTCTCGACCGCGAGGGAGCCGGTGAAGGTGGCCGGGTTTGGCGCGGTGATTTGCACCGGGCTCCACAAGGCTTTCACACTGTAATAGCTGGCCTCTTTCTCGCGATACGGGCCGACGATGCCGTCGGCCGCGTCGGCACCACTCACGCTGACCGCGCCGCCCTGGTCGTCGCGCACAATGCCTTCGTCGATGAGCGACCAGATGAACATGCCGCCGCCGTTGGGCGCGGTGCGCATCGCGTTCCAATGATCCGCCAGGCCCGCACCGCCGCCGCCATCGAAAAGAGCGTGCTGCATCTCCGTGGGCATGAACACCGGCTGGCCCGCGCCGAGATAACTGATGAAGGTGTCGTAAGGGGCGTAGTGGTGCGTGCGGACGCCACCAGTGAGCTCAGTGGGCCAGTTGGCCGGGTGCAGCACCTTGCGATTCTGCGGATCCCAGAGCCCGAAGTCGTCGTCCAAGGTTCCGTTGGAACCGCCTTCATTGCCATTGGCCCACGCGAAAATGCTCGGGTGGTTCACATCCCGAATCACCATCTCGCGCACGAGGCCCGGCCCGATGATATTGTCGTAAGCTCCCTGCCAGCCAGCCAGTTCGTCGAGCACGAGCAGGCCAAGCCGGTCGCACTCTTCGAGGAAATGTTTCGAAGGCGGGTAATGGCTCATCCGCACGGCATTCATGTTCAAGCTCTTCATCAGCTCGATGTCGGCGATGCTCACCGCGCGGCTGGTGGTGCGTCCGTCCGTCGGCCAGATCTCGTGCCGGTTTGCACCGCGCATCACGATCTTCTTCCCGTTCAACGTGAACCCGCTGTTCGCGACGAAGCCGATCGTGCGAAAGCCGATGGTCTCGGTGCGCGAATTCAGCACCGCCGCGCCGTCGCGCAACTCGATGGTGAGTTTGTAGAGGTTCGGGAACTCGGGCGACCACGGCTGCGGGGTGGGCAGGGTGGCGGAAAGAACGACGCTGGTGGTGCCGGTGGCCGCGGCCTGGGTGAACTCTGCACCGAGTGGGTTGTTGTTCATGTCCGTCACGCGGGCCGCCACGGTGCAGGGGCTGGTCACGCCGGAGAGAAACGAACTGACGCTGATCTGCCCGTTGGCCTTCGCGTCCACGGCGACGCGTTCGATATTCGCGGGCGGGCGGGCTTCGAGATACACCGGCCGATGGATGCCGCCGAAAACCCAGTAATCCGCCGTCCGCTCGGCATCGTTCACGGACGCGTTCGCGGAGACTTTCTTGACGGTGGCTTCGAGCAGATTGCTCGCGCCGTAGTTCAGGTTATTCGTCACGTCGTAGCTGAACTCGTAAAAGCTGCCCTGGTGAAGCGCGCTGGTGGATGTTGCCGCCTGGCCCGCGCTGACGCCGCTGCCGATGGCGGAATACAGGTCTGTGGCCGTGCCGCCGGAGTTTTGCAGGGTGAGAGTGCCGCCCGCACCCGTGACCGGCGCGACGGTCGTGCCGCTGGAAGCGGTGTTCAAATTCCACTGATACAGCGGCGTGGGTGGCGTGGCGCTTGCGCCGAGACCGGATGCGCGCACCGACTCGAGCTGGGCCTGGCTGAGGGCGCCGTTGAAGATGCGGAAGTCGTCGCCCGAGCCGTCGAAGGCACGGCCGCGATCGCCGCGGTTCAGGAAATAGGCGAAAGCGTTCGCACCAAACGGCACCGATGCGCCCGCCCCGTAAGTGGCCGTGGTCACCGGGGTTCCCAAGGCACCGGATCGGTTTCCCACATAAATTTTCACCTGGTTCGAGCCCAGCGTGGAATCGTAGGTCACCGCCACGAACGTCCAGTCGCTTCCGCTCAGTACGTTGGGGGTGGCGATCACGCCGTTCCCGGAATCGGTATTCACCTTGAACTGGAGCGTGCGGGTGTTGCCGCCGGAGTTGTAGGCGGCGAGATAGACGCCATTGCCGTTTGCATCGTAGTTCGCAGTCGCGCCGATCAGCATGAGCCGGGGGAAGCGCCCGTCGGGTATCGTGCTGAAGTCCGCCTCGGGCTTGATCCAGCAGGCCAGCGTGAAGCTGGTGAGCGTGCCGAGGTTCACGTTGCCGGTGGCGCTGGCGGCTATGCCACCGCCCTGCCCCATCGAGGTGGAGGCGGCGTTGTTGAAGGCGCGGTCGTTGGCCAGCGGTGTCGGGGTCGAGACCGTCCCCCCGCCGGGCGCCGCGCCGTTGATGCGTGTCTCGGTGTCGGTCATCGAGCCCTCGTAGACGAGGAATATGCGCTTGCCGGCCCAGTTGGCGGGCACGTTGAACGTTTTCTTATACTCGCCATACTCGGTGGTGTTGATGTTGCCGTATTCGTAGGTGCCGAAGCCCTTCGTCTCCCAGCACGACGGCACGGGAATCGTCGTCCAGACGCCTGCATTCCGCCCGGCGGACACGCGAAAATCCCACGGCACGGTGTTGTCCTTGTCGGTGCCGGAGAGATACTGGACCTCATTGGTCGTCGCGACGCTGGGGGCGACCAGTCGAACCGTCTCATTGTCCGCGATCCCCGTCACCTGGTAAGTGCCGCCGCCGGTGAAGGTGGCGGTCACAACGCCGTTACGCACCACGTTGACCGTTTGGCCATTCATGTCGGCCGTGTCCACCGTGAGTTTGCCGGTGACCGCGTAGGTGCTCTGCAGATGGAAGGTGAAGGTCTTCACTCCGGGGGTTAAGGAATAGAGGAGCGAGCCCGCCCCGTTCTGCCCGTCGCCGACGAAGAAGCTGAATTTTTTGGTGCGGACGAAGCCGGCGACAAACAGGTTGTCGCTGGCATTCAGCACGGGGGCGGCAATCGAGCCATTGAGCACGCGGCTGAGATACCACGACAGGCCCGACGCCTGCTGGTCGGTCGTCAAGGTGGTATGCGGCCAGTATTGCTGCTCGCTGGCGTCATTGATTCCATTGCCGTTGAAATCCTGATAGGTCCCGGCATTTCCCGTATGCAGAGTGATGTTATTGAATTCCCCGGTAAAACTCGCGGCGGCGATCGCATTGTTCCGATAGCTCGTGTCGTTGATCGGCGGACAAGTGGGCTCGTCGCCGTTCACGAAGAAATGAATCTCGCTGTAGGGATTGTTCCGGGAGGCGAGATTCGAGGCCCTCGCCATGTAGCGCGAGGTGATCAGCGCGGTCGCGCCGTTCGGATTGCCCACGTCGGTATCAAGCTGCGTCTTGTGATTGCTGGCGGCCCCATTGTTATACCAGCCATTGACCAGGTCGTAACCGTAGTCCGACATGCCATAGAAGGCTCCCCCCGTGCGGAACAAGTCGGGGAATTTCGTGAGGGCCGACATGGTGTTTCCTCCTCCGCCTGAATAGCCGGTGATGTTGATGTTATTCGGGTTGATCAAGCTGCCATACTGGGTCTTCGCAGCCTCCACGGCGTCGAGGATATCGTAAATCTCAAGCCCTCCGGAGTCGCGGACGCCGCCGGAACCCTCCCGCCCGCGCATGGCGACTGTGACGACAAAGAACCCCTGATCCCGAACCTGCTGGGCATTGGGCCTTACCTGATCGAAAAGACCTGACGGCCCGGAATACTGATGCAGCATCACCATCAGCGGCGCGTTGGAGACGGCGTTGTTATAATTCGCCTCCATCTTCAGATCGAGGGGGCCTCCCGCATCCGTGCTGATGGTGGACTGATACGTCTTGATCTCGGTAATGTTCGCCGCGGCGGCGATTCCCGTCGTGACGATAAATGCTGCGGCGGTGACAATGGATTTCAGGGAGAGGGAGTTCATTGGAGGAGAAAATGCGAAAAAATGTGGATGATAACGTAACGGTATCACCGTTGAGGACGTTGACCCCGCTGAAAGACGCGTTGTCAAAATTCCACACGCCACCCTGAACGAGAGCTGTGGCCGGGTCACTGACCCGGGCTACAACGTCGTCATCCCGAGCACGGAGGTATCGCCGCTCAGGGAAATGGTTTCGTTACCGTTTACGCTCGACTGGTTGAACACCGCGGTATCGGTCGAAGTAGGCGCAACGCCCGTGGTGCCGCCGGTCGTGGCGTTGTCGGACCAATTGGCGCTCGTTTGCCAGGTGCCCGGGGTCGTATCCCAATAATAGATCGCCGCCTGGGCGGAATCGCCGGAGAAGAGGAATACGACCGTGGACGCGGTTGCAACGGCGACGGCGAAGCGGTTGCGGAGTTTGAGGGAGAAAGAGGGCTTGTATTTCATCTTGGTTTTGAGGGGAGGAGGCTCAGTGCAAAAAATTTGATCGAACGGGATGGGAGGTTTTCATGGGAGCTTTCATATTGGCTCTGATTTGAGATTGTGCTCATAGGGATATTGGAGCTGTGATAAACATTCTCTGTTTGCTGAAAAACTTTCAAAACATTCTGCCGTCGCCGTGATGTTACAGTATTTCCCCCCCCCCGTAAATCGGTCCATCTGTGGACATTATCAGCGATCCAAAGGCCTAATCTCGAAGCTGCTGGGCATTGGGTCTCACCTGATCGAAGAGCCCTGTGGACCCGGAATACTGATGCGTCGTCACCATCACCGGCGCGTTGGAGACGGCGTTATTATAATTTACCTACATCTTCAGATCGAGCACTCCTCCCGCATCCGTGCTGATGGTGGACTGATACGTTTTGATCTCGGTAGTGTTCGCCGCGGCGGCGATTCCCGTCGTGACGATGAGCGTTGCCGCGATGAAGACTGATTACAGGGAGAGAGAGTTCATTGGAGGAGAAAATGCGAATGAGCCTCGAATCGAGTTTACGATCCTGACTAAAGCGGCTTCCCATTCTGACTATAGCGAGTGCCAAAAGGAATTTCCGGCTGCGCCGGTGTAGCGTCGGCTCTGTGAGCCGAAAATGCGCTCACAGAGCGCACGCTACATTGCCAAAGGCGGAAGGAACTTTTGGCGGGCACTCTAAAACTAACTCGAATGATTTCGGACGGTGTGATACCCGGAAAAGAAAAAGGGGTCTGAGCATGGCCCAGGCCCCCCTAAAATGCCTACCCTTATTTGCAGCAGTTGTTACGAAATGAGGCTTCGGAGTTTGTGGTTTGAAAACTAAACTCGAGGAGTTGCTCCACGGCGACGGAAGAGAGCGAGCATCCCGATGCCACCCAGAAGAGTGGCGATTGTGGTCGGCTCGGGAACGGACGCCAAACCGTATATGCCCTGACCGTCTGCAGAGGAGAAGGAGAAATCGCTGATCGAAGCCGCCGCGCCATTGAGCTTAATCTGGCCAGCAGTAACAAGGGCATCGAAGCTGGACTGATCCCACCCCTGAAGCGAGAGGGCACCCGTGCCACCGCTGATGAAGTTGACATAGGAATTGGTGCCGATCATGAACGTGCTTGCCGTGGTGGAAAGTCCGGTCGCAAGTGTAAAGCCCGTCTGCTTGAAGATGCCATCCGTGATGTTTATCTTGCTTGCCCCATTGCCACTGGCCCAAACCGCTGTGCTATTCAAGGAGCTGAAATTTCCACCAAGTCCGAAGGGAATGGCCCCCGACACACTGAATGTTCCGGTAGTCAGATTGATCGTGCCCACAGAATTATTCCCGAAGGGGCCGACGTAAACTCCGCGACCATCGTCACCTGAATTTGCGGACGTGACCGCAAATGTGCCGCCGATCAGATTGATCGAGGCAGAGGCAGAGTTAAAAGGGCCATTGGCAATCACGAGTCTTTGCTGACTCCAGCCTTGGCTCGTGATATCCCAATTCACCGTGGCACCTCCGCTGATATTGACCGAGGAACCGGCGGCCTCAACATGCTGGCCGATGGAGGTCTGCCAATATCTATTAATAATGTTCAAGGTGCCGCCGGTTGCGTTGATCGTGCCTGGTCCTGCAGGAGATGCCGCTCCATTGCCAAGCGTGGCGATGTTCGCAGTGAGGGTCAACGTGCCGCTGCTGATATTCAGAGTGGCATTGATGGAGGCACCATCATCACTAGGACCCATGTCGTAGGTATTGGTGGGCGCGTCGGAGAAGTCCTGAGTGCCGGTCATAGTTCCTGGACCGGTGTAGGTCCAGGCCGCGAACGCGGGAGTCACGCTCAGAACAAATCCGGCGGCGGACAGGGCAAGGAACTTCCAAGGGGTAATTTTAATGGATTTTATGATTTTGGAGGGTGGAAGGTTTGAGTTTGCTGGTGGGTTCGACTCTTTTGCATAATAGGCCCAGCTGATAATAAATCCCACAAATGAACCTGGGAATTGATGTTACAGTATTTTTGGTAACGCTGGCTGGATGACGGGTTTCACATGCTGACGGCCACCCGGTAGAAGCGTTTGGGTTGGGCGGCACCGCCGGTGTCGGTGATCAGGATAACGCTGCCGTTGCCAGCGATATTGTCCTGAACGGTGACCCACGAGCCGTTTTGGAGGGTGTCGGAGCGCTCCACGCGATAGGTTTTTCCAGACACACTCGCGAAGCTCAGGACCATGTTGTTTCCGTTGGTCTGCATCTGGCCGATCTTCAGCACGCTCGACCCGCTGTTTGGATTCGTGCCGGCGACGTATTCCTGAGCATTGGCCTGGTCGTCGCCATCGGGATTAGCGGTGTCGGCGGCGTTGCCGGTGTTGGCGATGGTGCCGAAATTCGTGAGCCGCCAATTTTCGACCGCGGTATAGGTAGTCGCCGACACCGGGCTGGAGGCCGACCCCAAGCCCGAGGGGCCGTTGGCGGCGATGGTGTAATACCAGGACGCCCCATCGGCCAGGCCGGAGTCGATGTAACTCGTGGCCGTGACTCCGCTGGCCAGGCTCGTGATGGAGCCGCCGCTGCTGCTCGAGCGCTGGATCGTGTAATCGTTCGCACCGCTCACGGCGTTCCACGAGAGCGTGATCTTCTTACTGCCCGGCGTGGCGGTCAGGTTCTGCGGCGCGGCCAGCGGGTTCGCAGTAAGCGTGACGCGGTTCAGGTTCCAGCCTCCGCCGTCGTAGAAAACGCGCATGACGTGCGGGCCGGCGGTGAGAGTGACGTCCGGGACGGTGACGTCGGTGTAGGTCTGCCACCCGCCCGTGGCGGAAGCCGTCATCAGGCCGGTGACATTGACGCCGTCAAACTCGACGTGCCCCTGGATCTGCGGGGACAAGGAGGCGGCCCGTAGCGTGATGCGATAACTGCCGGTATAGGCGACGTTGACGGTGTATTCGAGCCATTCGCCCGTGGCGGTCCAACCCACGTTGTAGCCGCCTTCCGCGCAGGTCTCCACGTCAACGCCATCGGAGCGATACTGTCCGCCCTGATTGGCGGTATCGCTGTCGTTGTAGGCGAAGTCTTGGCCGCCGATGTCGTAGTTTTCCGCCTCAATGACTCCGGGCACCGGCCAGGGCGTGCCGCCGTAAGGCCCTTGAGTCAGCGGCGTGGCTGCGAGCTGCGAGGAGTTCGTGCTTTCGCCGTAGGTATTCAGCGCGGCGACCACGTAGTAATAGGTCGTCCCGTTGGTCAGGCCGGTGTTGGTGAAACTCGTGCCGGTGACGGTGGTGACTGTCGTGTAAGGCCCGCCGCTGACGGTGGCGCGCTTCACGTTGTAATCAGTCGCGCCACTCGAAGCGTTCCAGGTCAACGCGACTTGTGCGTTGCCTGCCGTGGTGGCGAGTTCGCCCGGAGCCGACGGCGCGCCAGCTCCCGCATCGGCTTCGCCGACGAGCGCGATGTCGTCCACGTAGAAGGTGGAAATTGCCGAGCCGCTGGAGTTCTGGATCCACAGTCCGTCGAAGTCCCACACGTTGGTTAGGCCCAGCTCGGACAAGGGGATCACCACGCGTGTCCACTGGCCGGCCAGTGGCGGCGGGATCGGCTTGAACACCTGGGTGTTCCCGCTGCGCAGACTGGCGACCTGGAGCGGTTGTCCCCCGCTCTGCCCGCCATGGATCCAGAAGGCCACCGCAGAGTAGCCGACGGTGGACTGCTCCGCCGGCCGCCGCAGAAAGAGGGCCTCATAACCGCCCGCCGTGACCGAGATGGCGGACGTTCCGCGCCGCACCGGAGCTGCGGACGCCGTGTTCGTCGTCGCCCAGCTCCAGTTCTGCCAGCCATCGACCAGCGAGTCCTGATAGATCATCTTTGTGACTTGCGGCGGGGTGTAAATGTCGCCGTAGAGCAAGCCGCGTCCGTTGAAGTAACAGCGGCCATAAATTTTCGGATCGCCGGTGATTTGGGATACAATGCCGTATTGGTGCTGGTCATCGTTGAGGCGTATCCAACTCGCGGCCGTATCCTCGGAGCGGTAGATACCCCAGACATTGTTGACTTGCCCGCTCAGGTAGAGGACCGGATATCCGCTGCCACTCGCCGTGCGACCGAAGCCGATGGCCTGCGCATTCTGGACGCCGCTCACTTTGGTGAAACTCACGCCGGAGTTGGTCGAGCGCCAAAGGCCCGCCCTGTTAGTGTCGTAGTCGATGCACGAGATCCAGATGTTACCTTCCTGACCATAAACGGTGCGCATGGCTTTATCCACGTTGATGGTGTTCGGGGCGCCAGGGCTGACGGTTGCTCCAGCGACAAAAGTCGCACCGCCGTCCGTGCTGACATTGACCACTCCCGTGGAGGTGATGTAGAGATAGAATTTGTTGCGGTTGACCCGGTCGGAGCAAAGAAGCGGCATCTCCCATGAATAGGTCGGCGTGATGTTGCCGCCACACTGGGTCCAGGTCGCGCCATTGTTGGTTGAATAGAACGCAGGTGAACCCTGTGACACCCAGACCAGCCGTGTGCCGTCTGCGGAAATCGCAATCACGCCGGGGTCGTTGTCCGCAGCGGAGGGATGCGTGGGGAACTCCGTCCACGTTTTTCCGCTATCGGTCGAACGCCCGCCCCCCGTCGCACTCGTGCCATCCGACTTGGTGCCATAATGGGTGCGGACGACGATGGCGGGGTTCTGCTCCGCGAAATCCACGCTCGTATTGCTGCCATAGAACGGGAAGAAGTGATCCGTTTTTGGTGGCGAAACATCGGGGTTGTAGTCCGCGAACCCGCCGATGTCGCCGAACGCGCAGTAAAACAGAGGTCCGCTGGGCGGACTGCATAGCGCGCCGCCGCCGCCCCACAAACCCATTTCCTCGATGCCGTCCGAGCGGAACTGCCATGTTGGCGATGTCGCCGTCAGGTTGTAACTCGACCACACACCACCACCACTGATGTGATAGACGCGGTCAGAGTTGAACGGATCAATTTTGATGTCGCCAATCCAAGTGGGCACGGGAGGTGTCGCCTGATCGAGGTTAACCCATGGCGCGCTCGATCCGTCGATGACCGGCGTGCTGCCATAACACGCGTTCCAAGTCGTGCCGCCGTTCGTGCTTCGATAGACTTCATCGTGCGGATACCAGCGGCCCATCGTGCAGACGACGAGGGTGGTGGGATTTTGCTTGTCCACGGAAACGCCCCCGAAGCCGCCCTGGCTCGTCGGCGGCGTCACATTCGTTGTGGCGAGCGTGGCGAGATTGATTTTACGAACCGCCCCGGCGCCCACGTCGTTCGGTCCCGCCGCGTCGTTGAAAGTGACATACATGTTTCCAAGGCCGTCCTGGGAGGCACGGTGCGGCATGTAGCCGGCAGGCGCGCCGCTAGGCACCGCCGACCAGCTGGCGCCGCCATCCGTGCTGCGGTATAAATTGTTCCCTCCCTGGGAAACCCCCACCCAGATCTCGGGCGTGGCGCTTCCATTGCCCCCGCTGCTCTTGATGAATTCCACGAACACGAGGCCGACCTGGTTCGTCGTGGTGTTGACGGGGAAACTCGTAACCTTGGACCAACTCGCGGCGTAATTCACGCTCTTCCACAAACCGTCAAGGCGCGTGCCGTTGAACAAGATGCTGCCGAGATTGGGATCAACTGCGAGGCGCTCGCCATTGCTGCGGCCGTCGCTGTTAGCCAGCAGCGTGAACGGCGCCGTGACGCGCGTGAAAGTCGCGCCTTGGTTCGTGGAAATCCAAATTTCATTCGGACGTCCCGCGCCCAACCAGCCGCACGTCATGTAAAGCCGGTTGGCGTCCTGCGGATCGAGGGCGATGCTTTCACCGCCGAAGAGGCCAAATTCCGAGTTCGTGGGACCGATGAAATCCTGCAACGGGACCCAGGAATTATTCGCGGGATTCCACCGGTAATTTCCGCCAACGTCCGTGCGGCAATACATCACGCCGGGCACGTTCGGATGCGTCACGATGCCCGTCACGAATCCGCCCCCCTTGATCACGACCTCTTTCAAAACATAGGATTGAGCTTCAGCTGAAGGCGCCGCCAAAAGGACGAGCCACAGCAAGAGGAACGAATGGAGCTGGTTGATCAGGAGGCATTCGCCGCCGCATTTTTTGAGTTTGAACGAAGACATGTGTTTTTGCGACTTGGCGGTGAGGTGGAGCAAGACGGCCAAACACGCCACTTTGACCTGCGTCCAGACACGCGGAATCCCCCGCAGAAGTCCTGCGCAATAATATTTGATGGGGGGGCATTTTTTAGGTCGATTGAGGAATCCGGCGCAGGATCGTTACTGTCTTGGATTCATCATGGAGAGATAAGGGCCGTGCCGCCTTGGCTCATCACCGGATCGCCGTAGATGATGCCGCGTCCGTTGGTGCCAAAATAGACGCGGCCATAGAGACGCGGATCGCCGGTGATGACTTTGCCAATCCAGCCATAGCGATGCTGGTCGTCGTTGATGCGCGTCCATTTCGCGCCTTCGTCGTCGGAGCGATAGACGCCGTGGGTTTTACCGACGACGCCCACGAGGTAGATTGCGTCGTAGTTCCCACCCGGCGCGGCTTTGCCGAAGCCGACGACTTCCGCATTGGCCACTTCGGTGATTTTTTGGAACTGCGCACCGCCGTTTGTCGAACGCCAAAGGCCGTTCCAGTCCGCCGTGAGCCAGAGATCGCCTTCGCGGCTGGGGACTGCGCGCAATGCCTTCGCTCCGGCGGGCAGTTCGTGACTTTGCTCGGCGAAAGTATTGCCGCCGTCTGTGCTGACAAAGAGCTTCCGCTCCTCCGGCGAGAGCGCGTAGAAAGTTTTTGGATTTACGCGATCCGCGATGACTTCCACTTTTGCGCCCAATCCCTCGCAACGTTTCCAATTTGTCCCGCGATCCTGCGAGACGTAGGCAGACCCGTCCGGCGCCACCCACACGAATGAACTGCCGTCGGCCGCAACAGCGACGACGCAGTGGGAATTTTCATCCGTGCCCTGGCTCATCGCGGGCTCGCTGCCAAAGGGCTGCCACGATTTCGCCCCATCAGTGGAGAACGCGCCACGAACCTTCGATCCACTGCCCACCCGCACCACGAGATCGGGATTCATCTGGGCAAAGTCCAGTCCAGACACAGAGCTCATCGTGGGATTCGTCCACATCCCGCCCGCCGGGGAGACGGCGAGATCGTCGTGGCGGAATCCGGCGACATCGAGCAGGCCGCTGATCAATGACGGGCCGCTCGGCGGGCTGAGGAGCGAAGTGACCGCCGACTCCTCGATGCCTTGCGCGTGAACTTTCCAAGTCGTGGGAAGCCCTGCGTCTGCTGCGTTGAGATCGTCCGTCGCCCACATCGTCGCGCCGGTGACGTAGAACGCCTGCTTGTTGTCGAAGGGGTTGATTTCCACATCGCCGATCCAGTGGCCAAAGTCCGTTTTGGCCCGGCCCCAGCTCAGGTAAGGCGCGGCGGAGGGGGCATTGGTCGCTTTTTGCGCGAAGTCGCTCCAGTGCGCGCCGCCGTCTTTGCTGCGGAGGATGTCGTCGCCTTTGTTCCAGCGATCCAGCGTTGCGACCATGAGTGTCTTCGGGTCTGTGGCATCCACGGCGAGACCGGAGTAGCCAAATTTTCCCTCGCCGCCGACGTCCGGCTTCAGCGGCGTGATGTCCGTCCATTGGCCGGTCGTCGTGTCGAGTTTCCACACCGCGCCGTTGGTCACGCCGTTTGGCCCCGGCTTGTCGGAGTAGGTGAGGTAAAGCGTGCCGTCAGGAGCGAGCACCCCGTGATGCGGCATGAGACCCGCTGTCTGCCCGGCGATTTCCTGCCAGCTCGCACCCGCGTCGGTGCTGCGATAGAGGCTGGTCTTCGTGGTAGCCACGCTGACGTAGATGGTCGAGGAAGCGGTCCCACGATTGCCGCTTTTTGCGTCGAAAAGCACAAAGCCGACACCCGCGCCGTCCGTTTTTTCTTTCACCGGGAACGCTGCATCCTGCTGCCACGTCTTGCCAAAGTCGTCGCTTTTCCAAAGTCCGTTGTTTCGCGTTCCGAGGAAAAGACGGCTGCTCAGATTCGGGTCCACCGCCAGCCGCTCGCCGATGGCGCGCCCGTCTTCATTCCCGCCAAACTTGAACGGCACCGGAGTCTTCTCCCACGTCTTCCCCTGGTCCGTGGAACGCAGAATCGCGCCGTTTTTTCCCCAGTTGTTTGTGTAAGTTCCAGCAGCCAGATAAACGCGCTGCGCATCCTGCGGGTCGAGCGCAAGGCTCTCGATGCCGAACAATGTCCAATCATCGTTGCCGACCCAGTCCAATAGCGGAATCCATCGCATACTTTTTGGAGCCCAACGATACGCGCCGCCGATATCGGTGCGGGCATAGACCAGCCCCGGTTTCTTAGGATGAAAAACAACGCCGGTGATGAAGCCGGTCCCGCCGATTTCCACATTGCGCCAGCGATAAGGGCCGGTGATTTCCTCCGCGTCTGGCGCGTCAGGCTCGCCTTGCGGAAGAAGCGTGACGACGGGCTGCGCGGGGGCTGATGATGTTTGTCCGGTGAAAATCCCGCTCCGCTCTGCAGCGCGCCTCCACAGCGCCTGCGGTGATTGGTTAAAAATCAGACTGCCGCCCACGGTGATTCCAAAAATCACCGGCAGGAGGAAGAGGACGAAACGCTTCATGGAGACTCTGGGGAAAAATGTCTGCCAGCCGCGAGCTGCGCCAAAGCGCGAGCCTCACGGTTTCGTCTTGCGCCCGACCTTGATGTCGTCGATGACCAGTTCGTTCTCCGGCCCGTTACCCCAGTTAGAGCCATAAATTTGAAAGAGGATTTGGAGTGTCTTGCCTGATGGATCGAAGGGTTCCTGTAGCGACGAGTCGTCCAGCGCGATGCGATAGACCTGAAATGTGTTGGGTGTCTCCGGCAGCTTGAGGATGGTCGAGATCGAACCGGTACTTTCCCCTGAAAAATTGGCATCTCTCCAGCCTTTGATGATGACCTGAAACTCTTTGGATTCCTTTGATCCCTTGGCAGCAAATTCAATGAAACATTCCGATGCACTCACGCCTTCGTTCCCGGTCATTTGGGCGCGCGAAAACCCAATCGCCGCGAGCGTCCCCCCATCTATAGCGACAAAGTCGGCGTCCAACACCATCGCACGGGAACCCGC
The DNA here is from genome assembly GCA_039930045.1 of Chthoniobacterales bacterium. Classification (NCBI taxonomy): domain Bacteria; kingdom Pseudomonadati; phylum Verrucomicrobiota; class Spartobacteria; order Chthoniobacterales; species Chthoniobacterales bacterium. Next base: position 32,890 of record JBDSQB010000006.1, read on the forward strand.
CACGCCCACGCCCTCCTTGAAGGCGTACTTGGCCGTCACTTCCGCCTCATCGGTGACGTAACCACCCGGTGTCTCGGGCAGACCGGGATTCCCCACATCAAAGTTTTCATCGATAAACAGTTCGTCCGCCGCCGACAGGGCACCGATAGACATCGTAAATATCGCCAAGGCGAGGCTGGCTGGGAGAAAGGAGTGGATTTTCATTTCATAAGTCTAGGTCAAAACGCGGCGATATAAAAAGTGTATCCGCCGGCAGGCTGTGTTACAGTAACGTAAGCTCCATTTCACACGAAATGGAGCTTTTTGGTTACGCCCTGTAAAGTGAATGGAGATGGAATCATCGCCCCCAAAATATCCTCCGCATTCTGCTAACTAAGCTGAGAAACAATCCACCCTAATCGTCTTTGCTCAACTACATAAGACCCAAATTTTAAAATGCCCTAATGTCCTGTCAGACTAGCGTATCCCTACCACCGACTCAACATCACCGTGAACAACGGCGCCAAGGGGCACGCACCTCTCCGAGCTCGGGCTTTTCACCGAAGAAGAGCCAGAAGGTCTGAATCCGTCTAACAAGAAAGACATGATAGCCACAAAATATGACTACCCTACACACTCAGTTACTCACAATGATTGCCCCCGCGCACAAAATTTCCCTCCTTGTGGCCCTCGTCCTCGCCTCCGTCGCATCTCTGCCCCTCCCGGCGGAGCCGGCGGAGCCGGCCCATAATCCCATCATCTGGGCCGATGTCCCGGACATCGCCATCATCCGTGTAGGAAAATCCTACTACATGAGCAGCACGACGATGCACATGAGCCCGGGCCTCCCGATCATGAAGTCGGAGGATCTGGTCAACTGGCGCATGGCCTCCTACGCCTATGAAACCCTTGCCGACAACGAGGCCTTCCGCCTCGAAAACGGCCAAAACGCCTATGGTCAAGGCTCCTACGCCAGCAGCCTGCGTTTCCACGACGGCGTGTTCTATGCCTCGACTTTCTCCTCCACCAGCTTACGCACCCACATCTACACCACGCGCGATCCGGAGCGCGGCCCGTGGAAAGAGACGAAATTCGAGCCCGTGCTGCATGATCACAGCCTGTTTTTCGACGACGACGGTCGCGTTTACATGGTTTTCGGGGGCGGTCGCATCACGCTCCTCGAGCTGAACCCCGATCTCACCGGAATCAAGCCCGATGGCGTGAACAAGGTCCTCATTGAAAACGTCAACACCGTCTTCGGCGACGACCTGGGCGGCCTCAATGGCGAGGGCTCGCAGCTTTCCAAGATCAACGGCCGCTACTACCTCGTGAACATCGCCTCGCCCCGGAGCCGCTGGGCACGCAGCGTCATCATCAGCCGTGCCGACGCGATCGACGGCCCCTACGAGAGTCGCATCGCGCTCGATGATCGCGGTATCGCCCAGGGCGGCCTCATCGACACCCCGGAAGGCAAATGGTATGCCTACCTTTTCAAGGACAACGACTCCGTCGGTCGCATCCCCTACCTCGTGCCCGTGACGTGGAAGGACGGCTGGCCCGTTCTCGGCGAAGACGGCAAGGCGCCCATGACGCTCGACATCCCCGCCGGCGGACAGGGCGTCTCCGGTGCTTCCGGCATCGTCGCCTCCGACGAATTCAACCGCCGACCCGGCGACCCCGCCCTGCCTCTCGCCTGGCAATGGAATCACAATCCCGACAACAAGCTTTGGTCAGTCACGCAACGGCCCGGCTTTCTGCGTTTGACTACGGGCCGGGTTGACGCTGATTTAGCTTCCGCCAGGAATACCCTCACTCAACGCACCTTTGGCCCGAGCAGTTCCGCCACCACCAGCATCGACGTGAGCGGAATGAAAGATGGCGACTACGCCGGCCTCGCCGCCTTCCAGAAACGCTATGGTTTTGTGGGCGTAAAGATGAGCGGCAACACCAAGTCCCTCGTCATGGTAAGCGCCGATTCCGACACTCCCGAGGAAATCGCCTCGGTGCCCCTCTCCGGCAAAACCGTTCACCTCAAGGTCGAATGCGAATTCGCGCCCGCACCTGAACTCGCCCGCTTCTCCTACAGCCTCGACGGCAAATCCTGGACCCCCATCGGTCGTCCCTCGGGCCTTAAATACACCTTTCCTCACTTCATGGGTTATCGCTACGCCCTCTTCTATTATTCGACCAAGACCGCCGGCGGCCGGGTGGACTTTGACTACTACCGGGTCGGGCAAGGGGCGAAAAATGGTGGTTAACAAACAGCCTCCTGCCCCACCTCTCCACCAACGCCGATGCCTCCAGCCTTGCTCACCTCTTGCTCCACCTCCCGTCCCGCCGATTCCCATGAAAAATAACATCCTTTCTCAAAGCCTCGCCTTCGCAGGCATCTGTCTGCTCGGCTTTGGCGGTACGCTTTCCGCCGCCGACAGCCTCTCGGGCACCGCGCCGCTTACTCCCTTGTCCTGGACGACCACCGGCCCGCTGGTTCACCCCACAGCCGACGAGGCTCACCCCATTGTCGCCGTGAAAGATCCCACCGTCGTTTTTCACGACGGCCGCTGGCACATCTTCGCCACCACTGCAGGAAGCAAAGGCTGGGGCATGGCCTATTTCAATTTTGCCAACTGGGACGAGGCGCCCAAAGCCAAGCCCTTCTACCTTGACGAAAACCCGAACCTCGCCGGCTACAACTGCGCGCCGCAGGCCTTCTACTTCCGGCTGCAGAAGAAGTGGTATCTGATCTTCCAGTCGGGGCAGCCGCGCTTCTCGACCAGCGACAACATCGCAGACCCGATGTCGTGGAGCCAGCCGCAGGACTTTTTCGAGGGCAAGCCGAAGAGCGTCGTCGAAGGCTGGCTCGACTACTGGATCATCTGCGACGACACCCACGCGTATTTGTTTTTCCCCGACGACGCCGGCCGCATGTATCGCAGCCGCACGACCCTCGCGGACTTCCCGCGTGGTTTCGACGAACCCGTCGTCGTCCTGCAAGAGGCCAAGAACGACCTCTTCGAAGGCTCCTGCGTTTACCGGATCAAGGGCTCCAACAAGTTCCTCCTTCTCGTCGAATGCATCGGCAAGCACGGGCACCGCTACTACCGCGCCTGGTTGGCCGAGCGCCTCGACGGCGAATGGAAGCCGGTGCCCGGTGCGGACTCCGAGGAAACCCCCTTCGCGGGCGACGCCAACGTGCGCACGAGCGACGGCAGCCCCCGCTGGGCCGAAGGCATCAGCCACGGAGAACTCCTCCGCGAAGGCAGTGACGAGACGATGACGGTCGATCCGAAAAACCTGCAGTTCCTCTACCAAGGCCTTCCTGTCGGCACCCAGGAGCCCAATTACCTCCTCCTGCCCTACCGCCTCGCGATCCTCAAGCCCGCTCCGGCCCAACCCGCCAAGTAAGCCCCCCCAGTGGCATTCCCCACCCACACCTCCAGGCTCTCGCGAATCGCGTTCCTCCTCCTCGCGCTCGCCGCCTCCGCTCACGCCGAACCGCCCGCCGGCTCCGCCGAGATGGTGGACGCGTCCCACGTGCGGCTGCTCCCCGGCAGTCCCTTCTACGACCGGCAGGAGCTGCATCGCACCGGCTACGTCGGCCGGCTTGATCCCGACCGCCTGCTCTTCGAATACCGCAAGCTGGCCGGCCTGCCCCAACCCGCCGGCATCACCGCCGGCTACGGCAGCTGGGACAGCGGCTTCATCCGGGGACACATGGCCGGCCACTACCTTTCCGCCGCCTCCCGCATGGCCGCCGCCACCGGCGACGACTCCTTTCGCAAAAAAGCCGCCTACCTCGTCGCCGAGCTCGCCAAGTGCCAGCAGGCGTTGAAACAGGACGGCTACCTCGCCGCCTTCCCGTCCGTCGCCCTCGATTGGCAGGAGGGCGCCTCCAAAAACTCGGGCGGCGTGGTCGTGCCCTATTACACGCTCCACAAGATCATGGCCGGCCTCGTGGACGCCCACCACTACCTGGGCAACAAGCAGGCGCTCGACGTTGCCCTGAAGCTTTCGGCCTATCTCCAGAAACGCCTCCTCTCCCTCCCGCCCGACCAGATCGAGCGCATGTTCCGCACCGATCAAAGCCGCAACCCGCAGACCGAATTCGGAGGCATGGCCGACGTGCTCTCCGAACTGTATGCGATCACCGGCGACAAAAAACAGCTCGAACTCGCCGCCCTCTTCAACCGCCCCTGGCTGATCGACCCGCTCGCCGCCAACGAGGACCGCCTGAAATCCCTCCACGCCAACACCCACGTCGCCCAGCTGGCCGGCATCGCCCGCTACGCCAACCTCACCGGTGACGCCGCCGACCTCCGCGCCTCGGAAAACTTTTGGGCAATGGTCACCCGCCACCACTCCTTCGCCATCGGCGGCAACTCATACAAAGAGTGGTTCGACGCCCCCGACGTCGAGGCCGGCCCATCCATCAACGATGGCAAACGCCTCCCGCCCACCACCGCCGAGAGCTGCAACACGCAAAACATGCTGAAGCTCACCGCGCGCCTCATCGAACGCACTCCTGGCCGCGCCTACTACGCCGACTACTTCGAACGCGCCCTCTACAACCACCTCCTCGCCACCATCGCCCCCGACACCGGCGCGATGACTTATTTCACACCCCTGCACGGCGACTTCCGCACCTACCTCGACGGCACCCATTGCTGCGTCGGCTCGGGCATCGAAAACACCGCCCGCTACAACGAAGGCATCTACTTCCAACACCCCGGTCACCTCTGGGTGAATCTCTACATCCCGTCCGCCCTCGACTGGACCGCCCAGGGTCTCGCGATCAAACAGGAGGGTTTCCCTCCATTCACCGACACGGTCCGCCTCACCGTCGTCCGCGCCGCCCGTCCCGCCGAGTCCACGCTGCACCTCCGCGTTCCCGGCTGGTTGTCCGGCCCGGTCGCGCTGTCCATCAATGGACGCCCGCAACCCGCCACCGCCAAGCCCTCCAGCTATCTCGCCGTGAAACGCGTCTGGCAAACCGGCGACGTCGTCACCCTCAAGCTCCCCTCGGCGCTCCGCCTCGAACGCGCCAAGGACGTTCCCTCCATGATCTCCGTTTTCTACGGCCCCCTCCTCCTCGCCGGCCGGCTCGGCCACGACGGCATGACCGGAGATTTCGCCGACAAAGACGCCTACCTCAAACTCCCGCCCGCGCCGGTGCCCGCCATCATCAACGCCGCCGCCAACCCCTCCGATTGGCTGACCCTCGCCGACGCCTCCACGCTCACGTTCAAGACGCACGATGTCGGCCCCGCGTCCGGCATCGTATTCCAGCCGCTCTACGCCGTGCATCACGAACGTTACTCGGTGTATTGGGAACTCGCGGACGCCGCCGCCATGGCATCTCCGACCACGCCCGCGCCGAACGCCTCAGCCAAGGAAGCGACCTCGGTGCTCGACCGTGTCATCATCGGCGACACCGACTCCGAGCGTGCCCACGATCTCTCAGCGGAGCAGAGCCTGACCGGACACGTTGCCAACTACTCTTGGCGCGATGCCGCCCCGAACGGAGCCTTTTCCTACGTCCTCGCGCTCCCGACCGTCCCCAAGTCCACCCTAATCTGCACCTACTGGGGAAGCGACCGCGACCGCACCTTCGATATCGTGGTCAACGGAGTCGTCGTCGCCACGCAGACCCTCGAAGGCCGCCAGCCGGGCAAAGCGATCGAGGTCGCTTATCCCCTTCCGCCCGAGTCGCTCACCGGCCAGCAAAATCTGACCGTGCGCTTCCAAGGCTCGAACCAAGGCCGAGTCGGCGGACTCTTCGGGCTCCGTCTCGAAGCCACCCGCCCTTAACGCCCCATCTCCGTGAAAAAAACAACCCGCTCCGCCATCGTTCTCTTGTCCGTGCTGGCTTCGCTGCCTGCGGCGTCATTCGCGCTCAACCCGGTTATACAAACGATGTTTACCGCCGATCCGGCCCCGGTGGTCCATGACGGCACGTTCTACCTATTTTCCAGCCACGACGAAGAAGCCGGAGAGAATGGCCTCATTCGCCATCCGATGACCGTCAAGGCCTTGGGCGAGCGCACCCTCGGGACAAAAACTGCGGCACGTCCTACGAAGAGGCTCCCTCCGACCTGCTCGCCAGCCGCGCCGGCAACGCTTGGGAGCCCGTTCGCTCCCGCATCGACATCTCCGACCTGCATCACAACCGCTACAAAGGGTTCTTCGCCCTGCGCCCCGGCTTGATGGCCGCCGGCTCAAGCGACGTCCGATTCAACCACTTCCAATACACTCCCTTCATCCTTTGAAAAATCTTCCCATGCAACTCCGTCTTGCCGCCATCGGCTGTCTAGTGATCTCCACCCTTTCGTCGGTGCCTGCGGCGCCGACCGCTTCCGTGCAAGCCATGCAGCTCAACGGCGCCGCCGGAGGCCCGCGCTTCGACGGCATCGGCGTGGTCAACGGTGGTGGCGCGACGTCGGTGCTGCTCAAAGATTATCCCGAACCGCAGCGCAGCCAGATTCTCGACCTCGTTTACAAGCCGAAGTTCGGTGCCTCCGTGAGCGCGCTGCTCGTCGAGATCCCCGGAGACGGCAATTCCACGCAGGGCTCGATGCCCAGCCACATGCACACGCGTGACGACCTCAACTACACGCGCGGCTACACGTGGTGGATCTTGCGCGAGGCGAAGAAGCGCAATCCCGACCTCTCGCTCGACGGCTCGGCCTGGAGCGCGCCCGGCTGGGTGGGCAACGGAAATTTCTGGTCGCAGGACGCCGCCGATTATTACGTGAAATGGCTGCAGGGGCTGCGCAGCATCTACGGCTTGGAGCTCGACGCCATGGGATGCCGCAACGAAATGGGCGTGAGCCTCGACTTTGCAAAGCAGCTCCGCGCGAGCCTCGACGCGAATGGATTTGGGAAAATCAAAATCCACGCCTTCGACAACTGGCCGAAGGACAAATTCGACTTTGTGAAGAACCTGCTCGCTGACGAGAAGGCGCGTGACGCCATTGCCATCCTCAGTGCGCACACGCTGGCGGAGGAACCCGTCTCTGCCGAAGTTCGAAAGCTGGCGGCGGAGATGGGCAAGCCGATCTGGAACACCGAGGAGCACGTCTATTTGAAGGGCTTTGACTGCGCGATCAGCGTCGTGAAGGCATTCAACGTAAATCACATCCGTAGTGGCGCGACCCGGATCGTGAATTGGTATGATATCGCCGGCGTTTACCCAATCGAGCCGTATGCAGAAGACCCTGCGGCGCTCCTCGCGTGGTCGCCTTGGAGCGGGAATTATCAAGTCCGCGAGGCGCTGTGGGGCTACGCGCACTACGGCCAGTTCACGAAGATCGGCTGGCATTACCTCGAAAGCGGGTGCGGCCCGCTCGACGGCGGCGGCACGGTCGTGACCTTCAAATCTCCGGGCGGCGACGATTACAGCATCATTCTCGAGACGAAGGGCGCGAAGGTGTCCCAGCAGGTGCGCTTCCAAATCGGCGGCGGCCTGCCCGCGAAACCGTTGTGTGTCTGGCGCAGTGACGAGAAGGCGCAATTCGTCCGGCAGCCGGACATCACGCCCGTGAGCGGTGCGTTCACGCTCACGCTCGAGCCGAATGCGATCTATTCGCTCTCCACAACGACGGGGCAGCAGAAGGGCTCCTTCGCGAATATACCCGCCGCGAAACCGTTTCCGTTCCCCTACCACGAGACATTCGAGGAATACACCGACCCGAAGATCTGGGGCTGGCTGCCGCGCTACACGGCCGACATTTCCGGCGCTTTCGAGATCGCGGAGCGCCCGGACGGGAAGGGGAAATGCCTGCACCAAGTCGTGCCGGTTCGCACGATCTCGTGGGCGCAACCGGATTGGCTGCCTTACACGATTCTGGGTGATGACCAGTGGCAGGACTACGAAGTCGGCGTCGATGTGTGCCTGAATCCAGGCGACTCGGCGGGTGTGATGGGGCGCATCAACCATATCGGTGCCGGCTACGGCTTCAACCCGAAAGGCTACTTCCTGCAACTCTCGGCCGACGGCGAGTGTCAGCTGGTCGTCATTCGAGGGAAAACGGATAAAAATAGACTCGTCGGCGACGCCGAGCAGCAGGCTCTCATCAAAGCGGGCAAGGGCGAGAGCGAAGGCGGCGAAAAGGTGCTCGGCACTGTTCACGTCCCCGGAATCGCGCCCGGCCAATGGCACAATTTAAAGCTCCGTTTTAAGGGTTCCTCGATCACGGCGCTCGTGGACGACAAGCCGGTTCTGAGCGTGACGGACACTCTTTACTCCCACGGCATGGCCGGCCTGCTCGCGGGCGGCGGCGAGCAGAAAAAGCTCAGCACGCCGTGGTTCGACAATCTTCTCATCAAAGCCGTCAACGCGCCTATGCCGAAGCCGACTGCGCTCACGCCAGAACAATCGCCGATTTACGGCGCCCAAGGCACCGTCCAAACTCCAAATACACACTAACCTCACCACCATGAATCGAATCGCTCTCTCCCTGCTGTCGATAGCCCTGCTTGCAGCCAACTCAATAGCCGCCCCAGCTGCCGCCCCATCGGTTGAGCCCTACATTCTCACCCCGCCCGCACCGGCCTCGCCGCGCATCAACGGCGCATCCGTCTTCGGCGTGCGGCCCGGATCGCCGTTCCTGTTCACCATTGCCGCGACTGGCGACCGCCCGATGACCTTCTCCGCGCAGAATCTTCCCAAGGGACTGAAGCTCGATCCGGCCACCGGTCGCATCACCGGCTCGCTCGCAATCAAAGGCGAACACATCGTCATGCTCGGCGCGAAAAATTCCCTCGGCGCGGTGGAGAAAAAATTCCGCATCGTTTGCGGCGACCAGATCGCGCTCACCCCGCCGATGGGCTGGAACAGTTGGAACTGCTTCGCGCAAGAGGTTTCCGCCGACAGGGTGAAAGCTGCCGCCGATGTGCTGGTCAAGAGCGGCCTCGCCAACCACGGCTGGACTTACGTCAACATCGATGACGGCTGGCAGAACAATCGCGACTCGCAGGATCCGACGCTGCAAGGGCCGCATCGGGACAAGGACGGTTTCATCGTGCCGAACGCGCGCTTTCCCGACATGAAAGGTCTGGTGGATTACGTTCACGGTCTGGGCTTGAAGATTGGTTTGTATTCTTCGCCCGGTCCGTGGACCTGCGGCGGTCACACGGGCAGCTACGACCATGAACAGAAGGACGCGCAGACGTATGCGAAGTGGGGTTTTGATTACTTCAAATACGACTGGTGCAGCTACGGCGGCATCGCCGATGGGAAAGCGGCCACGGACAAAAGTATTTCGTCGTGGGATGCAGGCGCGAAGGGCAAAAGCGATGTCGAAGTCGCGACTCATCCGTTTCGCTTGATGGGGAAATTTTTGCGCGAGCAGAAGCGCGACATCGTTTATAGTGTGTGCCAATACGGCATGTCCGAGGTCTGGAAATGGGGCGCATCGGTCGATGGCAATTGCTGGCGCACGACCTGGGACATCGTCGACACGTGGGAGAGCATGAGCAGTATCGGTTTTGACCAGCAGAACCAAGCCGCGCCGTTCGCCAAGCCCGGCAACTGGAACGATCCCGACATGCTCGTCGTCGGCCACGTCGGCTGGGGCAAGCCGCATCCGACCCGGCTCACGCCGGACGAGCAATACACGCACATGAGCCTCTGGTGCTTGCTCGCCTCGCCGCTGCTCATCGGCTGCGATCTTGAAAAACTCGACGACTTCACGCTCTCACTGCTCACGAACGACGAAGTCATCGCCGTTGACCAGGATCCGCTCGGAAAACAGGCGACGTGCGTCATCAATGACAGCGACCTGCGCGTTTACACCCGCGAACTGGAGGACGGCAGCCGCGCCGTCGGCTTCTTCAACCGCAGCGTGAAGCCGATGGAATTGTCGTTCAAAGATTTCGCAAAACTCGGCCTCGCCGGCAGGCAGACCCCACGCGATCTCTGGAGGCAGAAAAACCTGGCCGCAGTGAACACCGCGATGGATTCCCTCCCGCTCACGATCCCAGCGCACGGCGTGGTGCTCTGCAAGTTCACGACCGTCAAACAATGAAAAAACTACTTTGCTTGCTCCTTTGCCTCACCACGCCGGCCCTCGCCCAGAAATGGAAAGGCGTGGCTCTGACGCCGCCGATGGGCTGGAACAGTTGGGACGCCTTCGGCACCGCGCTTAAAGAAACCCAGGCCAAGGCGCAGGCCGATGTGATGGCCGACAAACTCCTCCCGCACGGCTGGAAAATCTTCACCGTGGACATCCAGTGGTATGAGCCCGCCTCCATCGGCTTCGAATACCGCAAGGACGCCACGCTCACCATGGACGCTTACGGGCGCCTCCTTCCCGCCGTCGAAAAATTCCCCTCCGCCGCCGATGGTGCCGGCTTCAAGCCTCTGGCCGACTATATCCATGCCAAAGGCCTCAAATTCGGCATCCACGTCATGCGCGGCATCCCTCGCCAGGCGGTGAAGGAAAACACGCCCATCCTTGGCTCCAACGTCCGCGCCGCCGACATCGCGATCACCTCCAACATCTGCTACTGGAACCCCGATATGTTCGGCGTGGACGCCGCCAAACCCGGTGGCCAGGCCTACTACGATTCCATCATAGCCCTCTACGCGAGCTGGGGCGTGGACTTCATCAAGGTGGACGACCTTAGTCAGCCCTACACCGACGTGCAATTGGCGGAGGTCGAAGCCATCCGCCGCGCCATCGACAAGACCGGTCGCCCCATCGTCTTCAGCACCTCGCCCGGCGCCACGCCACTCGCTCGTGGAGAGCACATCGCCGCCCACGCCAACATGTGGCGCATCAGCAATGATTTTTGGGACAAATGGCCCGAGCTCCGCGAGCAGTTCAAGCGCCTCCACGACTGGACGCCGTATCGCGCGCCCGGCGCGTGGCCCGACGCCGACATGCTCCCGCTCGGCAGGATCGAGTGGAACCGACCCACCCGCTTCACGCCCGACGAGCAACGCACGATGATGAGCCTCTGGTGCATCGCCCGCTCTCCGCTCATCCTCGGCACCGATATGACCCAGCTCGACGAAGCCACGCTCGCGCTCCTGACCAACGACGAGGTCCTCGCCGTCAACCAGGCAAGCGCGGGCAACCGCCAGCTTTTCGAAAAAGGGGACCTCATCGCGTGGGTCGCCGATGTCCCGGAGTCGAAGGACAAATACCTCGCGGTCTTCAACACCGGCGACGCGCCCGCGCCCGTTCCCGTCGAGCTTTCCGCAGTCGGGTTTACCGGCCGCGTCGCCGTCCGTGATCTCTGGGCGCGCCGCACCCAGGACGATGTCCGCAGCACCTTCGCCCCCGTCATCCCCTCGCACGGCTCTGCGCTTTACCGCCTCCGCGCGCGTTGAACCTCAAGATCCCCGCCGCACCCGACGCCACCAACGCCATGATATCAAAAAACCTTGCATTAGGTTTGTTAACGCTGAGCTGTGCATTTGCCGCGCCGGAGCCGGCGACGAAACCTCAACCTCTGCAGCTGCCGCCCATCACGGACGGTCCGTTCAAGCCGAGCTGGGAATCGCTGGCGAATTACCAGACACCGGAATGGTTTCGCGACGCGAAGTTCGGCATCTGGGCGCATTGGGGACCGCAATGCGAGCCGGAGCACGGCGATTGGTATGCCCGCGGCATGTATGAACAAGGCGGCGTCCATTATAACACCCACCTCGCCGAATACGGACATCCCTCAAAGGAGGGATTCAAGGACGTGATCCACGCCTGGAAGGCGGAACATTTCGATCCCGACACCCTGGTGAAATTCTACAAGGAAAACGGAGCGAAAATCTTCATGGCACTGGCCAATCACCACGACAATTTCGACCTCTACAACTCGAAGTATCAGCCGTGGAACTCCGTCGCGATCGGTCCCAAGAAAGACTTGATCGTCGGCTGGGCGAAGGCCGCCAAGGCGAATGGCCTGCGGTTTGCCGTGAGCGTCCACGCCGCGCGCGCCTGGACATGGTATGAAGCGGCTCAAGGCGCGGATAAGGACGGCCCGCTCGCGAGCGTGCCATACGACGGCAAGCTGACGAAAGCCGATGGCAAAGGCCTTTGGTGGCAGGGCCTCGACCCGCAGGATCTCTACGCGCAGAATCACCGCCCCGGCAGTCCGCCCGACAACGCGTATCTCGAAAAATTCTTCAAACGCACCAAGCAACTCTGGGACGATTACCAGCCGGACCAGATCTACTACGACGACCGCGTCCTTCCCTTCTACAACATCGCGGAAGAGGTGCCGCTTAAGCTCGCTGCCCATTTCTACAACACGCGTCTCGACAAGAACGGACGCACCCAAGCGGTGATGAATGGCAAGCACCTCGACGAGATGCAGCGCCGGACCATGGTCTATGACATCGAGCGCGGCAAAGCGCACGACATCCTGCCCCAACCCTGGCAAACCGATACCTGTATCGGCTCTTGGCACTACGACCGCGGCATCTACGACCGCAAAGGCTACAAATCCGCCGCGTCCGTCGTGCGGATGCTGGCCGACATCGTCAGCAAAAACGGCAATCTCATGCTCAGCGTGCCGCTGCGTCGCGACGGCCAACCGGACGAATTGGAGATCGAAATCGTCAAGGAAATCGGCGCATGGTTGAAGGTGAACAGCGAGGCGATCTATGCGACCCGTCCGTGGAAAATTTATGGCGAAGGACCCTCCACCCAGGTGGCCGAGAAAGGCCCGTTTGACGGACAGAAAGACGTCTCCGACAAGCCCTTCACCTCCGAAGACATCCGCTTCACGCAATCGAAGGACGGCAAGACGCTTTATGCCATCGCGCTGGAGCTTCCCGCGGACGGCAAATTCACGGTCAAATCCCTGGCATCCGATTCGCCGCAGTGGCCGGGCAAGATCGGCAGCGTCCAGCTCGTCGGCGGGGGCAAATTGAAATTCACGCGCGACGCCGCCGGCCTGCACGTTTCGCTGCCCGAGAAATTCGACGGCAAGACAGCCTTCGCGTTGAAGGTTCAATCCTGATTCCCCCCGCCCCCATTTCCATGAAGAAAACAACCCGCGCCGCTCTCGTTCTCTTGTCCGTGTTGGCCTCGCTGCCCGCGGCGTCATTCGCGCTCAACCCGGTTATTCAAACGATGTATACCGCCGATCCGGCCCCCGTGGTCCATGACGGCACGCTCTACCTGTTTTCCGGCCACGACGAAGACGGGAGCATCGGCAACTTCAACATGAAGAACTGGGTGCTCGCCACGACGACGGACATGGTGAACTGGACCCAGCACGGCGCGATCGCCTCCCTCCGGGATCTTCCCTGGGCCGCCAAGGAGATCTCCGGCTGGCACGGTTTTGACAACGGCGCCTGGGCTCTCCAGGCGATCGAGCGGGATGGCAAATGGTATCTCTATTGCCCGGTGCAAGGCCGGGGCATTGGCGTGCTGGTGGCCGATAATCCCCTCGGCCCCTACACCTCTCCCCTCCAAAAACCGCTGATCGGCGCCCAATACGACAGCATCGATCCGACCGTTTACATCGACGACAAGGGCCAGGCCTATCTCTACTGGGGCAATCCCAATCTGTGGTCGGTGAAACTGAACAAGGACATGATTTCCTACGACACCAGCGTCGGGGAGAACGGCCTCATTCGCCATCCGATGACCGTCCAAGCCTTGGGCGGGCGCACCCCTCCGGACGAAAAACGCGGCACGTCCTACGAAGAGGCTCCCTGGCTCTATAAGCGCGGCAATCTCTACTACCTGTTTTTTGCCGGCGGTCCGCTCCCCGAGCATTTCGGCTACTCCACCGGCCCCTCACCCGAAGGTCCGTGGACCTACCGCGGCGTCATCATGGCTCCGCAAAACACCTCCTTCACCAACCACCCGGGCGTGGTGGATTACAAGGGAAAGACCTACCTCGTTTACCACAACGGCGCGCTTCCGGGAGGCGGCGGCTTCAACCGTTCCGTGTGCGTCGATGAGTTGAAGTTCAACCCGGATGGCTCGATCCCGATGGTGCAGTCAACCAAGGAAGGGCCGGCACCAGTCGGCACCCTCGATCCCTACAAGCGGGTGGAAGCCGAGACCATTGCCTGGTCTTCCGGGGTCAAAATAGAGCCGAGCAGCGCCGGCGGCCAGGCTGTGCGAAACATCCACGACGGGGACTACATCCGGGTAAACCACGTCGATTTCGGCGCGACCGGCGCGCGCACCTTCAAGGCCAGCCTCTCCAGCACGGCCAAGGCGCAGGGGGCCACCGGGACGAAGATCGAGATTCGACTTGGCAAGCTCGACGGGCAGCTAATCGGAACTCTGCCGGTCTCGGGAACCGGCGGCGAATGGAAGCCGCAGTTTGCCCGGATATCCAGAGCCTCCGGCATCAACGATCTCTTCTTCGTGTTCCGCGGCGCGGCCGGCGAAGACCTGTTCAAGTTCGATTACTGGCAATTTTCCCAGCGCGACCTGCCCGCAGGAGGCACCGGCAAAGACGGCGCCACCGCGCCGCCGGTCGGCCATCCGTTAAAATCCGAGAGTTACAACCCGATTTTGAAGCGCGATGCCAAGGGTAATCAGATTTTCACGGCCGATCCCACCGTGCTGGTGGAGGGCGATACGCTCTACATTTATGCCGGGCGCGACGAGGCGGCCATCGGTGCCTGGTTCAACATGAACGAGTGGGTCTGCTACTCGACCAAGGACATGGTGGACTGGAAATACGAAGGGGTCGTTTTGAAGGCCGCCGATTTTGCCTGGGGCAGGCCGGGCACGGCTTGGGCGTGCCAAGTGGTTAAGCGGCACGGGAAGTATTTTTTATATTCCACGACAGGACGTCCGTATCCCCAAGGTTACAGCGTAGGTGTGGCGGTGTCGGATCGACCCACCGGGCCGTTTGTCGATGCGATCGGCGGTCCGCTGTTTGATAACGCGATTACCACCGGCGGTCCCGTGGACAGCATTGAGGATATAGATCCGACCGTCTTCGTGGACGACGATGGTCAGGCCTACCTTTATTGGGGTAATTGCACGTTGCACTACGCCTTGCTCAACGAGGATATGATTTCGTTAAAGGACCTGAACGGAGACGGAAAGATAACCGAAGGCGCGGACATCTTTTCGAAGATCGAAATCAAGGATCGTCCCGCCGGATCTGGATTTGGGGAAGCCCCCTGGCTATATAAAGCGAATGGGAAATACTACCTCGTGGACGCCATGAGCATGCCCCAGCAAGTGGCTTACGCGATGTCCGACAGTCCGCGCGGTCCTTGGCAATATAAGGGTGTTATCCTGAACGAGAATGTTCGCCCCGACGGAAGCCAGGGTGATTTCAGTTCCGACACCAGCCATCCGGCGGTCATCGAGTTCAAGGGCCAGTGGTATGTATTCTACCACAACGCCGCCTTGCCGACGGGCGGCCAGACACGGCGCTCGGTTTGCGTGGAGAAGATGAGCTACAACGCCGATGGTTCCATCGCGCGATCGTTCATCACATCGACCGGACCGATTGGAGGGGCCGTTCGTATTCAGTCGGGCCGTCAGCCGGATCATTATATTACGTTCCTTGGTTTCGATGTGAAGTTGGACACCTTGCCGGCCGATGACCGGGCCTTCCGCTGGGACGTCACGCTGGGCCTGGCAGGCGAAGGCACGCTCAATACGGTGTCGATCCAGTCGGTGGCTCATCCGGGCTATTATCTCACCGTGAAAGGCGATGCCGTCGCCTTGGAGAAGAACGACGCCAGCGTGGGCTTCCGCCAACGTGCGACCTTTAAAACAATTCCGGTGCCGTCGGATAAAACGCTGACGGCTTTCCAGTCGCTCGCCGATCCGTCCCGTTATCTCCGGCGCTCGGCGGTGACGGGCAAACTGACGGCCGAGATGATCACTTCCGCCACCAACAGCGCCGACAAGAGCGATGCCACTTTCAAGTTCATAAGCGACGCTGACGCCTACTGACCACGTCAAAACCTTTAGCACAAATATGAATACCCTACGCACTCCCTCTTTCCCCATGAACCGCACTATCCTTTCCCTTCTGGTGACCCTCGTCCTCGCCTCCGTCGCGTCTCAGCCCCTTCCGGCGGCCCCGGCGAATCCTGCCCACAATCCCGTCATCTGGGCCGACGTCCCGGACATCTGTATCATCCGTGTAGGGAAAACCTACTACATGAGCAGCACAACGATGCACATGAGCCCGGGCCTCCCGATCATGAAGTCGGAGGATCTGGTCAACTGGCGCATGGCCTCCTACGCCTATGAAACCCTTGCCGACAACGAAGCCCTCCGCCTCGAAAACGGCAAAGACGCTTACAGCAAAGGCTCCTGGGCCAGCAGCCTGCGTTACCACGACGGCGTATTCTATGCCTCGACTTTCTCCTACACCAGCGGACGCACCCACATCTACACCACGTGTGATCCGGAGCGCGGCCCGTGGAAAGAGATGAGTTTCGAGCCCGTGCTGCATGACCACAGCCTGTTTTTCGATGACGACGGTCGCGTTTACATGGTTTACGGAGGCGGTCGCATCACGCTCATCGAGCTGAAACCCGATCTCTCCGGAATCAAGCCCGGCGGCGTGAACAAGGTTCTCATCGAAAACGTCAACACCATCTTCGGCTCCGACTTGGGCGGACTCAATGGCGAGGGTTCGCAGCTTTCCAAGATCAACGGCCGCTACTACCTCTTTAACATCGCCTCGCCCAAGAGCCGCTGGGCTCCCAGCGTCATCGTCCACCGCGCCGACGCAATCGACGGTCCCTACGAGGGCCGCATTGCGCTCGATGATCGGGGTGTCGCCCAAGGCGGCCTCATCGATACCCCGGAGGGCAAATGGTATGCGTATCTTTTCAGGGGCAACGGCGCCGTCGGTCGCATCCCCTACCTCGTGCCTGTGACGTGGAAGGACGGCTGGCCCGTTCTGGGCGAAGACGGCAAGGTGCCCATGACGCTCGACCTCCCCGCTGGCGGACAGGGCGTCTCCGGAGCCTCCGGCATCGTCGCCTCCGACGAATTCGACCGCCAGCCCGGCGCTCCCAAGCTGCCTCTCGCCTGGCAATGGAATCACAATCCCGAGTCTCGTTACTGGTCGCTCGCCTCGCGCCCGGGTTACATGAGCTTCGTCACCAACCGGGTCGTGGCCACTCTGCCGGAGGCCCCGAATACCCTCACTCAGCGCACCTTTGGCCCGAGCAGTTCCGCCACCACCAGCATCGATGTGAGCGGCATGAAAGACGGCGACTATGCCGGCCTCGCCGTGTTTCAGAAGCTCTATGGTTTTGTGGGCGTAAAGATGAGCGGCGGCACCCGATCTCTCGTCATGGTGAGCGCCGACTCCGACACTCCCGAGGAAATCGCCTCCGTTCCTCTCTCCGGTAAAACCGTTCACCTCAAGGTCGAATGCGAATTCCAGCCCGCGCCTGAAGTTGCCCGTTTCTCCTACAGCCTCGAAGGCAAATCCTGGACCCCCATCGGTCGTCCCTCGCGTCTAACCTATACCTTCCCATTGCACTTCATGGGTTATCGCTACGCCCTCTTCTATTATTCGACCAAGACCGCCGGCGGCCGTGTGGACTTTGATTACTACCGCGTCGGGCAAGGCGGCGACTCCCGCTGACCCTCTCCCTTTTTCCCATGCGTCTCATCCCCATCCTCCTTACCGCCACCGCCCTGCTGGCATCGCTCGCGTCCGCTGCCGAGCAACGGGTGCTCTCGCCCGACGGCAAGCTCACGCTGGTCGTCTCCGACGCCGCCGGCCTGCGCTACCGTGTTGAACTCGACGGCAAACCCCTCCTCGCCGACTCCGTTCTCGGCCTCGACTTCGCCGACGGCACCACCCTCGGCCCCGCCGCCAAAATCACCGGCACCAAGAAAGCGTCTCGCAAGACCACCTGGGACAACCCCCTCGGCCAACGCCGCACCGTGCCGGACCGCTTCCGCGAGCTTCGCATCACCCTGAGCGAAGGCACCGCTCCCGTCCGGACCTTCGCCCTCATCGCGCGCGCGTATGACGAAGGCGTCGCCTTCCGCTACGACCTACCCGAAGCATCCGGCCTCGGCGAATTCACCCTCCAACGCGAACTCACCGAATTCCGTTTCCCCGCCGACCACCGCGCCTGGGCCGGCATGGAATCCGCCTACGCCGAGAACACCTGGCTCGAACGCAAGCTCTCCGACATTCCCGCAAAAACCTCCGAGAGCTGGCGCCCCGGCCAAGCCTACCGTTCCGTCCTGCCCCTTCTCGTCGAAACGCCCTCCGCCTACGTCGCCGTGGCCGAGTCCGACCTCCTTGACTGGGCCGGCCTCTTTCTCACCGGCACCGGCGAGGCCGCCGTTCGCGCCGAACTTGCCCCGCGCCAGGATGGACGCGGAGCCGTCGTCGGCCGCGTCCCGATGGTCAGCCCGTGGCGCGTCCTCATGGTCGGCCACACCGCCGCCGACCTCGTCACCAACGACCTCGTCGCCACCCTCGCCACGCCGTCCCGCGTCGCCGACGCCGACTGGGTCAAACCCGGCGTGAGCGCCTGGGACGCCTGGTGGACCGGCGTCAATCCCTCCCAGCCCCAATATACCGCCGTGCTGGCCCGCGGCGACAACCGCTCCCATCGCGAATACATCGATTTCGCCGCCGAGATGGGTTGGCCCTACCAACTCGTGGACTGGTTTTGGTATCAGCACATGACCGACTGGAACAAGAGCCTCTTCTCCCCGCCCAATCAGCCCTCCGGCGACTTCACCCATTCCGTCCCCGACATCGACCTGCCCGCCTTGGTCGCTTACGCCCGCGCCAAAAACGTGCGCCTCTTCGCCTGGGGCCATTCCCTCGATCTCCAGACTGCGGGCATCGACAAAACCCTCGGTTATCTCGCCTCCCTCGGCTTGGCCGGCGTGAAAATTGACTTCATCAACAGCGATTCCCAAGAAGCCGTCCAGTGGTGCGTTCGCGTGCTCGAAGCCGCCGCCCGCAACCACCTGATGGTGGACTTCCACGGCACCTACAAACCCACCGGACTCGCCCGCACCTACCCGAATTTCATCACCCAGGAAGGCGTCCTCGGCAACGAGTATAACAAACTCGGTGGCAGCGTCACCGCCCGCCACACCCTCATCCTCCCCTTCACCCGCGGTCTCCTCGGCCCGATGGACTACACCCCCGGCGGTTTTCTCAACCGCACTCAGTCCACGTTTAAGGTCACCCATCCCGCCCAGGTCATCGGCACCCGCGCCCGCCAGCTCGCCATGACGGTCGTCTATCACAGTCCGCTGCTCGTCCTCTGCGACAGTCCCGCCAACTACCGCGGCCAGCCCGGCGTCGAGTTCTTCCGCGACCTCCCCACGGTCTGGGACGAAAGCGTCGTCCTCTCCGCCGAAGTCGGCAAACACCTCGTCATCGCCCGTCGCTCCGGCCAGCGCTGGTTTATCGCCGCGATGAACGGCGACGACGCCCTCACGCTGGACGTTTCCCTCGACGCGCTCCGCGCCAAGGGCCGCGGCTGGACTCTGGGCGAGTTCGCCGACGGCGCCGACCCTGCCGCGCCCGAGACCGTGGTCGAAACCACCCGCGATCTCGGTGACACGCGCACGCTCACCCTCCGCCTCTCCCCGGGTGGCGGTTACGCCGCCATCTTATCCCTAAAGCCTTAACACCGGCCCCACGCGTGAACCGTATTCGATCTATGTCATCATACCCCAAAGCCGGTCTGCAACTTGCCGTGGCGCTGTTTGCGCTCGCAGCGATGAATCTTCTTTTCACGCCATCGGTGATCGCCGCCGCGAGCACAGTAATCGATGCAACCAAGGCCGGCGTGATCGGTGACGGCATGACGCTCAACACCGCGAGTATCCAGAAAGTCATTGATGACTGCGCCGCCGGCGGTGGCGGAACGATTCACTTCCCGGCAGGCCGCTATCTGACCGGCACGATTCAAATCAAAAACAACATCACTTTGCGCCTGGCGAAAGACGCGACGTTGCTCGGCAGCACCGATATCGCCGACTACCTCAATCTTGATCCCTTCCTTGATGGCCCCGGAGATCCGATGGGCTATGCGCTCGTGGTGGCCGTCGATGCGGAGAACGTGGGCATCGAGGGAGAGGGCACCATCGACGGGCAAGGCCGGGAGTTGCGAGCGAGGCAGAGTCCTTACAAGAAACGGCCCTTCCTGGTGCGCTGGGTGCGATGCACCCGTGTGAAGGTCAGGGATGTTCACCTCACCCATCCGGGAGCGTGGACGCTGAATTTTTTCCAGAGCAAAGGAATCCTTGTCGAGGGCGTGACCATCCGCACCCGGGACTCGGGGGTAAACAACGCCGACGGTATTGACCTCGATTCCTGTCAGGATGCGCGGATCACCCGCTGCGACATCGAAAGCGGCGACGACGCGTTATGCCTGAAATCCACGAGCCTCACCCCGACCCGGAATATCACGGCGACGAACCTCACGCTCTCCACCTGGTGCAATGCCATCAAACTCGGCACGGAGTCCATCGGTGGCTTTGAAAACATCTCCGTCTCCAACTGCCGTGTCACCACTGCGGGGATGGCCGGCATCGCCCTTTACGCCGTCGATGGCGGCGACCTGCGCGCTGTGACCATCAGCGACATCACGATGGACCGCGTGGGCACGCCCGTCAGCATCCGCCGCGGCGCGCGTTTCAAGACCTTCCGCGACGGCGACCGGCCCAAAACGACCCCCGGAAAACTTGCCGGCGTCACGATCAAAAACCTAAGCGCCACCAACAGCGCAACGAGCGGTATTCTTATCAACGGAATTCCCGGCTATCCGGTCGAGACCCTGCTTTTGGAGAACATCCAGATCGAGGTGCCCGGTGGCGGAACAGCCGAGGATGCGAGGATCCAGTTGTCGGAAAACGAAAATGGCTATCCCGAAAACAGGATGTTTGGAGCGACGCTGCCCACCTACGGCATCTATGCGCGGCACGTCCGCGGCGCGGCTTTCAAGAACATCAAGGTGAAAACCCAGCAGCCCGATGGGCGACCGGAGAAGGTTTTCATCGACGTCGAGACGGTTGAACCGGCTCCTTGAATCAATCATCCATCCTCGCCCATTTTACATGAAAAAAATAACCCGCTCCGCTCTCGTTTTCTTGTCCGTGTTGGCCTTGCTGCCCGCGGCGTCATTCGCACTCAACCCGGATCCGGCCCCTGTGGTCCATGACGGCGCCACCGTCTGGCTCGACGATTTGGATATTTCCGAGGTCACCCAAGGCTGGGGAACGGCCCGCAAAAACGCGTCCGTCGATGGCAAGCCACTCCGGATCGCAGGACGTGATTACGCACGCGGTGTCGGCACCCATGCCGAAAGCTCGGTGCAAATCCAACTGGATGGAGGCGCCTATGAGTTTGCCGCGCACGTCGGCGT
The DNA here is from genome assembly GCA_039930045.1 of Chthoniobacterales bacterium. Lineage (NCBI taxonomy): Bacteria > Pseudomonadati > Verrucomicrobiota > Spartobacteria > Chthoniobacterales > Chthoniobacterales bacterium. The sequence continues at coordinate 54,182 of JBDSQB010000006.1, forward strand.
CGATGACGAGGTCAAGGGGCGCGTATCCAGCGTTGAGTTTATCGTGATAGGCGACAGCCGGGAGCTTTGGCGCAGCGGCGTTATGAAAGCCGGGGATATCGCGCGAGACTGTCGGGTGAACCTCGCCGGGGTGAAACTTCTCGAATTGCAAGTTTCCGACGGCGGAAATGGCATCGACTCCGATCATGCGGACTGGGCCGAGGCCCGGTTTAGTGCGCCCGAGGGGGCACACCTCCACGCGGTCGGGATGCCTGTCGTGGCTCCCTACCTTCTTACGCCGCCTTCGCCGGCTACTCCCCGAATCAATGGCCCGACTATTTTTGGCGTCCGTCCCGGTTCGCCGTTCCTCTACACGGTGCCCGCCACGGGAGATCGACCGATGCGATTCTCGGCCGATGGTTTGCCGGACGGCATCAAAATCGACGGTGCCAGCGGTCGTATCACCGGTCGCGTGACGAAGCCCGGCGCCTATGCGGTGACTTTGCGCGCGGAGAACTCCAAAGGAAACGCGAGCAAGCGGTTTCGTATCGTATGCGGCGACCAGATCGCGCTCACGCCGCCGATGGGCTGGAACAGTTGGAACTGTTTCGCCCAAGAGGTTTCCGCCGATAAGGTAAAACGCGCCGCTGAAGTCATGGTGCGCAGCGGCCTCGTCAATCACGGTTGGAGCTACGTCAATATCGACGATTTCTGGCAAAACCACCGCGATTCCGGCGATCCCACGCTCAAGGGGGATTTTCGCGATGAGCGAGGCGTGATCATCCCCAATCAGCGCTTTCCGGACATGAAGGGCTTGGTCGCCTCCATTCACGACCTCGGCCTGAAGGTGGGCCTCTATTCCTCGCCCGGCCCCTGGACCTGTGGAGGTTGCGCCGGCAGTCATGGCTACGAACGGCAGGATGCCGAGACTTACGCCAAGTGGGGGATCGATTATCTCAAATACGACTGGTGCAGCTATGGTGCCGTCGACGCGGGCCAGAAGCTTGATCCGCAGAAGGCTCCTTCATTCAACCTCGGCCGGGGCGAGCGTGATCGCGAGGCCGAGATCGCTCCCTATCGTCTGATGGGGACCCTGCTGCGTGAGCAGCCGCGCGACATCGTGTATAGCCTTTGCCAATACGGCATGTCCGACGTCGCCAGTTGGGGCGCTTCCGTCAACGGCAACTGCTGGCGCACGACCCATGATATTACCGACACGTGGGCTAGCATGCGGGGCATTGCATTGGCGCAGGACAACTCCGCCGCCCACGCGGGACCGGGGAACTGGAGCGACCCGGACATGCTGATCCTCGGTCACGTGGGCTGGGGCAATCCTCATCCCACCCGGTTGACCCCGGATGAGCAATATCTCCACATGAGCCTGTGGAGCCTCTTTTCCGCGCCGCTGCTGATCGGCTGCGACATGGAAAAACTCGATGACTTCACGCTCAATCTCCTCACCAACGACGAGGTCATCGCGGTAAACCAGGATGCCTTGGGGCGGCAGGCCACTTGCGTGCACTCCATCGGTGATATTCGAGTCTATGTGAAGGAGCTCGAGGACGGCTCTCGCGCGGTTGGCTTCTGCAACTTTGGCCGTCTCCCTGCGGTTATACGTTACGACGCCTTTGCGCCGCTCGGTCTGAAAGGACGTCAGCAAGCTCGCGATTTATGGCGTCAAATGGACGTGGCGACGGTGGATACGGCTCGCGAGTCCCTGCCGCTTACGATCCCCGCCCATGGGATCGTGCTCTACAAATTCACGAGCATGCCCTGAGGCGCGCCCCTCTTCTACGTGTTCCGCGGCGCGGCCGGCGAAGAACTGTTCAAGTTCGATTACTGGCAATTTTCCCAGCGAGACCTGCTCGCGGTCAAGTGGGTCACCCCCCTCGCCCCGGCACTAGAGCGTTTCCACATTAATCCTGACGTAATAAGCTGTACATTCATTTTGTGCTGTGTACCAGAGTGTTTCGCGTTCAAATAGCCACATTCACGGTCTGAATTTTTTAACCTATCACCTCCGCACAAATCACCAAAGCGCCGAATCTATCGGCGCACTCAAAGAAGCTTCGCTTCCCAAATGCTATTCCTTTGTAGGGTGGCAGGCCCTGCCGCCGATGATCGTTCTGCGATCGCCCTCCCGATGCGCAGCACTTTGGATTGCGGTGATTCTTTCCCCGCTTTGGGCACATCTTCGTGGCGCAAGCTGTCCCCGATTAAACGCGAAATTACAACGCTTTGGGACGGCCCATATTTGATATTCAAGCCGCGACAGCTGAAACCGGCCGGTCTTATACGCAAAAGGATTTCGATCGACGCATTAAACGACACCCTGATGCCGATGTCAATTCAGCACTTCCATGGATGGCGCGGTGGAGGTGCTTCGCCTGTTCTTTCGGATCGGTATCTCTGCCGGCAAAAGCCTGTAGGCATTCGGAGAGTTCGAGCGCTTTATTCTTGAAACGATCAAAAGATGCAGCCTCGAAGAGGCATTGCGAACCGCTATCGCGAAAGATTTTAAACGCCCCAATTCTGATTAAATTCGAGGATTACTCTCCAGATCTCTGATCGATGCGGACTTGAAATACTGAATCTTACTCCAAATCGGCCACGCAGTAAATCCGTCTCTAAGGGCGGTGCGTCATCCTCACACAGAAGTGGTCGGAGGCGGTGTGATCGATTTCTATCAGCTATGCAGAGGTCTGTGGCCGAGCTGGCGGTGGCTGTTGGACTCTAAAGCACCTTAGAACCAACGATTTTTCTCGGCGCGAAAATCACGCCGGATGAATGGAACGCTTCAGTTATTCGGAATCGCTGGTTGCACGATTCCGGGCGGGTTATTGTGGATGCCTGTACTAGATAAGCACAAGAGTCTAGCACATCCCATCGTATTTCTCTTGCGTGTGAAGCAAGCGCCCTACCACTGAGCTAATCGCGCGTAAAACAGGCCTTCCAGCACCGCTAAGGTATAAGGCGATGGATGCGGGTCAACAGATTTCAAAAGGCTCAAGCCGCCTAAAAGCCCAGCTTCAAGGCTCATTTTTCTCATCAATGATTATCATTTCTGATAAAGCGTAAGTGGTGGCGCGGTGCTGATCCGGCTATAAGTCGTTGATAATCAGTAGATTAACCTTTCGAAGTGCGCAATTTTCGCCGTGGCACGTTCACTGCTTAAAGAATATTGTATGAAAAACTTCTCGACTCTCTCCTTTCGCTCCACCGCCTCGCTTCTTTTGGTGCTCGTAACGATGGCGTTGAGCGGTGTGGCCAAAGCCCAGTTCCAGCAAGTGGCTGCCACTCCTTACGACCGCCAGATGACACCGGTTCGCCTCATTCTCGAGCAGCGTCCTCAGGGCCAGAACGAAGTCTCCATGAATGAGGTCAACTCTTACATGCGCGACCTGCGCTCGATTCCTTACCAATACAGCACCAACTGGAAGACCCCTCAGCAAGTGCAGACCGAATTCAAAGCCGACTGCAAAGCCAAAGCCATCGCTCTTTACTCCATCCTCAAAAAACGCGGCGTAGACAACCTCCGCCTCGTCATCGGCATGCGCACCAAGACCAGCAAGCTCACCCACGCCTGGCTCGAGATGAACTACCAGGGCAAACTCTATCTCCTCGACCCTACCTTCGACAACAAAGTGCGCGCACTTAACGACGGCCCTCGCAGCAACTACGTGCAGAACTACGCTTACGAAGGCGCCAAGAAATTCCGCATCTAAGTTTTTAGGAAATTAAAAATCAGAAAAGGGGTTCGGTTTCAGGCCGAACCCCTTTTCTGTTCCCGACAAAAGTTTTACACCGATCTAACCTGAATTTTGTCATAGTACTCAGGGCGGGTCTTGATCTCAGCGGCGGCTAGCGAGCTCCGAATGCCACAGATGTAGAGTCATGGCGTCACCAAGCGGCCACGGCCTTTGGAAAAACCGTGGCTGCGTTCCCAGACGGTTTGGCCGCGCAGGAGGGTGCGGACGACGGTGGCGTGGAAGGTCTCGCCGATATAGGGACTTTGGCGATGGCGGTAGTGGAGTGATTCGGCGGTGACGGTTTCCGGCGTTTGGCTGACGAGAACAAAATCAGCGTCACGACCGATTTCGAGGCCTCCTTTTGAGCGGAGTTGGAATCGATTCGCGACATTGGTCGAAGTGAGGCGGACGATTTCCACGGGAGTTAGGTTCAACTCCAGAAGGATCGGGAGCAGATGCTGCACGCCGGAGATGCCTCCCCAGATGCGGAAGAAATTGACATCTTGCTTCATCGACGTAGGGGCGGGGGAATGGTCGGAGCCGATGGTCTGGATGCCGCCGTCGCGGACGCACTGGAGCAGGGCGGCGCGCTCGAGTTCGCTGCGAATGGGCGGGGCGCATTTGGCCACGGCTCCGAGGCGTTCGACGTCGGCTTCGTTGAGAAAAAGATAATGCGGGCACGTCTCGCAGGTGACATCGACGCCCTGCGCCGCCGCCTCGGCGACGGCTGTCACGCCCGCCGCGCTGCTGACGTGGACGATGTGCAGCGCGCCGCCGGTCTCGCCCGCGATGTCGCACGCGGCCCGGATGGCGGCGACTTCCGAGGCAATCGGGCGCGAGGCAAGGTAATCGCGAATGGTGTGGCCGGATTCCCTGTGGAGATGGTCGAGTTCCGCATGAACGGCGACGAGGACGCCGAGGCGCGCGGCGTGTTTCATTCCCTCGCGCAGGGTGCGCAGGTCGGCGCTGGGAAATTCCGCGATGCCGCTGCCGGACATAAAGGCCTTGAACCCGATGGCACCTGCATCGCGCAACGCCTCCAGATCATCGACGTGACCCGGCACGAGCCCGCCCCAGAGTGCAAAATCGACGACGGATTTCTCCGCTGCAAGGGCTGCTTTCGCTCGAAACGCCTCCGCCGTGACGGTGGGCGGATCGGAGTTCAGCGGCATGTCGAAAAAAGTGGTCACGCCCCCGGCGGCGGCGGCGCGGGAGCCGGTCTCGAGGCCTTCCCAGTCGGTGCGGCCCGGTTCGTTGAAGTGAACATGGGCGTCGATCACGCCGGGGAGGAGGAGCAGCCCGGCGGCGTCGATCTCGCTGGCGGCGGTGCCGTTGCCGGAGAGCGCGGCGATTTTTCCTTCCGCGATGCCGACGAACGGCTGGCCCTCGGCGTGGCGAATGATGAGGTCGAAATCAGGCATTCACTTGCGATGCTGCGAGCCGATGGCGGACAAGTCCAGCCTGAGTTTCTTTAAACGGCCAACCGATGGGACTTGGGGAGAAATACGGCCGTTTTGGCGACGACGCAGCGGGTTTTTCCGACCAATTCGACTCCCGTTTTAATGAGGACATAAAGGAGCGGCAGGATGCACCAGGAGGGACCGCCAAGCCATTTCCAGGTGTCGGCATAAGGATCGAACCATCCGTTGGAAGGCGGCAGGCGCAGGCCGATTTGATAGAAGAGGAGGGTCCAGAAAAGGAGTCGGCGCTGGCGCTGGCTCAGGGCGTCGGAGAAAAGCAGGATGACGACCAGCAGATGCGTGAGCATGAGGATGAAGAGGTGTCGCCGGGTGGTTTGTGGTCCATAAGCGAGGAGCAGGAGCATGATGGAACTCCACTCAAAAACGACCAGCCGTTCACAACCGCCGGTGAGCCGACCGATGAAGGGGACGCGATGAGTTTGGTAAAGTCGGGCGATGACGGCGAAGAGCACCAAGGCCAGCCCAAGTGCCAGTGGATACGCCCATTTTTGCTCAAGTCCGAGCACGGGCAGGATGCGAGCCAGCGCGCTGGGCAGGGAAACACTGGAAGTCCAATCCAAGGCGTGAATCTGGGCGGTTTTTTCGGATTGCAGCCCGATGAATTTGCCGAGTCCGCCAATGGCCGAGGACCAGGCGGTGAGGTTGCCCTGCCAGCCGAGTGAAATCGCCGAGACAGCGCCAATCAGCGGGAAGCCAAGTAGCGCGGCCAAGGCGGCCCGATAGTGTCCGCGCCAGACGAGATAGGGCACGAGGACGAGCGTCTGGTATTTAATGTTGGCACCGAGGGCGATGACGAGTCCGGCGGCAATGGGCGAGGCGGCGAGCAGGGCGAGGGAGAATGAAAAGGAGTCCAGGACGAGCCCATCGCATTGGGCGACGGACCATTCGGTTTTGGCCTCGCCCGCGCTGAGCAGAAACGCACCGAGAACGATGGTGATGGCGTTTTTAACGTCCAGTTTCAGCCCGAGATAACGGGAGATCGCGCTCCATCCGACTAACATGGAACTGCTGGTCAGCAAAAAACTGAAGCCGAGCCACACGCGAAAAGCCACGGCGACAGGCAGCCGGGTGAGCGGCTGGATGGCCCAGGCCAGAAAGGGTGGATAAATATAGTTGCCCGGCAAAGCGGCGGCTCCGGCCTGCGAACGAATGGCTGCCGCCGCATAGTAAAAAGCGGAAAAGGTGTTGCGCCCGCTCTTAAACGGATGGCGGAAGGCCAGGATCAGTATCCAGGCGAGAAAAATGAAAGCCAGTGCCCACAAGGTGCGCCGCAGGAGGGAAGAAATCTGGCACGAATGATCGAGCGGCCGACTCGTCATGATGTGGGCTCGCGGAAGCGAAAGAGCAGGATCGCCGCGCCCAAAATGCCGAGGACCAGAAAGCTGCCGCCAATTTGCACGGCGACTTTCTCTGAGCGGCGGAAGAATTTTTCCTGCGGCTGCTCGTTGAGTCCGAGGCAAAGCGTCGCACCGCCGGGAAGGCGTCCGGTGAGCAAATCGTAATCGAGCCCGCGGTCGGTGATCGTCTCCGCCCAATCGGGCACGCTGGAGTTGCCGCCGATGGCGGGCCTGGGCAGGAGCGGATGGTTGAATCGGACGTGATCGGGGTTTTGTTCCAAGATCATTTGTCCACTGGGCTGGGACAGCCGGATGTATTCGTGTTGGAAACTGTTGCTGCGGAGGAGTTTTTCCACTCCGGGCAGACCAGCGTCCCGATAGGCGGTGCTGAGGGCGAGATGGCGGCTGGCGAGAAGTTCGTCTTCCTTGCTATCGAGGACCGTGCGGAGGATGCCGTCCATGACGAGTCCCATGACGATGGCGCCGCAAAACGAGGTGAGGACCATCCAGCCGACGAGCAGCAACGGGAACTCCCGGCAAAGCCGTTTCGAGGAAGTGGAAAGGGGGCGAGAATGGATCAAGCTAGCGAACGACATGAGCCAATATAGCTCAGCGAAAGGAAAAAGCCACGGTGAGGCCGATGACAGTTTTGTCATGCGCTTATATTGAACAAAAAGCCACCCTGGAAGTCTGCGCACGCTGGTGACGAGACGATTTCCAGGACGCAAACTGGCCATCTGCCGAAAGAGCTGGGGAACCCCATGCCATCCGTAAACCGCCGGTTGCATTTGAGTTCCATTCCACTCAGTTCGGCGGTATGGACGCGGCTGCCGCTGTCTTTGCGGGACTCACCTCCGTTCTGGCGAAAAGCGGCTTGAAAACCCTGCCCACCGATGTCGGCCTCGTCGAGCTGGTCTGGAAATAAAGCGGCTAACTCGTCGCGGCCAGAGCCACAATGAAGTCGCTGAGCACGTCGATGGACTTGGCCACATCCGCCGCCTGCACCGACTCCGCGGGGTGGTGGCTGATGCCGTCTTTGCAGCGAATAAAGAGCATCGCCATCGGGCACAAACTGGCCATCACCGCCGCATCATGACCCGCGCCGCTGGGCATCGCCACGACGGCCGTTTCGTGCGCCGCGACGACCCGGCGCATGAGTTTGGTGAGAGCTTTGTCGCAGGGAACAGCATCGGTTTCCTGAAGAAGATCCCAAGTGAGGGTCAACTGACGGCGACTAACGATTCTATCTGCGTGCTCGTGCAACCGCCGGTAAATGCGGTCGCAAACGGCGTCACTTTGATCCCGCAGATCGAGGCTGAGCTCGACTTTTCCGGGGATAACGTTGCTCGCTCCCGGATGCACTTCCACGATGCCGACCGTGCCGAGAATGCCGCAATTTTCCACCGCCGTGATGAACTCCGCCGCGCCACACAATGCGTCGCGCCGCCCATGCATCGGAGTCGTGCCAGCATGGCCGGCCTGCCCGGTGAAGGTGACTTTGACTCGCTTCTGACTCGCAATCGCCGTGACCACGCCGACGCCCAGATTTCTGGATTCGAGAACCGGCCCCTGCTCGATATGGACCTCGGCGTAGGCGAGAAATTCACCAGCTTTGCGACGGGCTTTTTCGATGCCTTTCTCCTCGATCAGCGCGAGATCGGCTTTGGTTAGTTTTCCGGCGAGGGCGCGGCTGCCGAGATAGGTCGTCTGATAACGCACGCCTTCCTCGTCGGAAAAACCCACGACCTCGATGTGAAAGGGCAATGCAACTCCGCTCGTTTTCAGTTTCTCCACCGCCGCCAGCGCGACCAGCACGCCAAGCGGGCCGTCGTATTTTCCAGCATCGCGCACGGTGTCGAGGTGCGAACCTAACAATAAGGTTTTCGCCTTCGGATTCGCGCTGGACCAGCGACCGAAAAGATTGAAGGCCGCATCCTCCGAGACAGCGAGTCCGGCCTGGCGCATCCAGCCTCCCACGAGCTTGTTGGCACGCTGCATCGCCGGCGAATGAAAGGTGCGGGTGATGCGCCCCGGCTCATCGGTGACGGCGGCGAGTTCGTCACACTGGACGAGGACTTTTTTAGCGGAGTTAGGTTTCATTCTAACTTCCGCGATAGGTGCTGTAAGCCCAGGGGCTGCAGAGGAGCGGGACGTGGTAGCTGGCGTCGATGTCGTCGATGATGAAACGGATCGGGACGAGGTCGAGGAAGCGCTTTTGTCCGAAGTAGTCGCCGACGAAAAAGGTGAGCTCGTAGGTTCCCTCCACCATTTTCGATCCTGCTAACAATGGACTGTCCGTGCGTCCGTCGATGTTAGTCGAAACAGATTTGACTAACATTCCACTGTCGAGCGAGCGGAGTTCGATTTTCATGCCCGGAGCGGGGCGTCCGATGACGGTGTCGAGGACGTGCGTGCTTAGTTTTCCACTCATGGAGAAATCAGGTCATTGATGCGGAGCAGGGCGATTTCAAAAATCTCCTGGAGCGCGATTTTCTGTTCGAGTTCCAGTGTATTCTGGAGGCGTTTTGGAAAGGCGGCGAGGATGGCTTCCTTCTTGTTTTTGCGCGCGCAAATCACAAACGGAAAATGGAAGCGCACCTTGTATTCGTGGTTGTATTTGTCAAAGGCCGCCACGTCCTCCGGGGTTAGATTCAACAGGCCGGCGGCGGTTTGCTCGCCCTGCGACTCGGCTGTTAGGACGACGCGGCCCACCAGATCTGGATGGGCGCGAATGAGGCTCATCTGTTCCTTCGCGGTGGCGCTTTCCACGATGTGCCGGAGCATGGTGTGGAGGTGTTTTTTGTTCTCAAACGGACGCGCCGCCCAGCCGCGCTCGGCGATCCAGGGAGAGTGCTCAAAAATAGGGCCCACGATCTTGATGAATTCGTCGTGACTGAACTGGTTGATCTCGTCGATGGAGTAGCTCACGGGTGTTGTTAGAAATTCAGCCGCCAATGGCAGTCATCACGCGGCCCGGCTGATAATTTTCGCGAAACAAATGTTCCGCAGGCTTCGTCGCGAGCGTCTCGAGAAAGAGCCGGGTGAGCCACGCGCGGTCGATCACCGGGCGCAGCGCGGGAACCAGATCGGTCTCCTGGTGATTCCCCAGACAAGGCCGCAACTGGCCCTCGCAGGTGAGCCGCATTTTATTACAGCGCTCGCAGAAATGCAGGTCGGTCAGCGCGCCGATAAATCCCACGATGGCCTTGCGCCCGGCGAGCCGGAAATATTTCGCCGGCCCGGCTCCGTAACTGCGCTCGATGGGGATCAATTCGCCCAGACTCCGCCGCACTTCGGCGATGGGCAGGAAGTTCGATTCGTCGAGCATCTCTGTGAGACTCACTGGCATCAGCTCGATGAAGCGAATGAGAACATTCCGCGCCTCCGCGAAATCGATCAAACCCGGAATCTCGTTGTCGTTGCGACCACGGATCAGGACGGTGTTGAGCTTTACCGAAAACCCGGCAGCGAGCGCGGCGTCGATCCCGGCGAGCACCGAGGTGAGATGACCGCCGGTGATCTCGCGATAACGCTGTGGATTGAGCGCGTCGAGGCTGATGTTGAGTGAACTCAAACCCGCCTCGCGCAGCGGCTGGGCGAGGTCTTTTAGCCGGGTCGCATTGGTCGTCATGCTGACGTGCTCGACGCCGGGCAAGGCGGCCAGCGCGGCGACGATTTCCACGATTTCCTTGCGCGCCGTGGGTTCGCCACCGGTCACGCGGAAACGCCGCACGCCCTGTTGCACGGCGACTTCGGCGACGGCTAGAATTTCCGGCACGGTGAGGACTTTTTCGCGCGGGAGCCAGTCGTGAAAATCCGCGGGCAGACAATACAGACACCGTTCGTTGCAGCGATCCGTGACCGAGATGCGCAGATAATCTACGCGTCGTCCCAGGGCATCGGTCGGTGTGGAAAATGGGTCGGTCATGGTCGGAAAACTGCGCCTAAGTTCGCTCAAAGTCGGCCACATTCAAACGCGGGCGGAGTTCCATTTCCATCAGCGCTTTTCCTCGATCAACTGCCGGTAAAGCGCGAGGTAATTTTCCATCATCTGCTCGCAGCCGAAACGCAGCCGCGCACAGTGCCGCACCTGCCTCCGGTCTAGGGCCATCGTGGCGGGCAGCAGCTCGATCAGTTCCTCCACCGTCGTGCCGGTGAATCCAGTCACACCCGGCTCGATGATTTCTGGAACGGCGCCCCGGTTCATCGCAAGAACGGGCGTGCCGCAGGCCATCGACTCGATGATGACGAGCCCGAACGGCTCCTCCCATTGAATCGGAAAAAGGAGCGCGGCGGCGTTGCGCAGCAGCTCGACTTTTCGCGGGTGATCGACCAGGCCGAGCCAGCGGACGCGTTCGCCGTCGATGAGCGGTTTCACTTGTTCCTCGAAATAACGTTTCTCCTTGTGATCCTGCGGAATGCCGGCGAGCACGATGGGCAAATCGATGGCGGCGGCCATGCGAATGGCGTCGAGCGGGTTTTTTTCCGGCGACATGCGGCCGAGAAACGCCAGATAGGGACCGGACTCGAATGCGGCGTCATAGGCATCAAAGTCGATTCCGTTGTGAATGACCGGTAATTCGCGCCGGATCTGCTGTCGAATCGGGGCGCATTGGGCTTCGCTGATCGCCGCCACGGGATTTTCGCGGTAACGATCCAGCGCCCAGAGATCATCGACATGGACGCTGGTGTGCAGGGTGAAGAGGCACGGCTGGCGCGACAACGACGCGAGCGGCATCCAGGCCAGCGGCACGTGCGCGTGAAAAATATCAAACTCGTCCTGCCGCCGCAGCGCATCGGCCAGCACGGCGCTCGTGTAATATTCCGAGGTGTAGGCCGTGGCGTCGCCCATCATTTCGCCAAGATTTTTCGGGATCGTGGCGTGAACTTTTGCCCGCGTCTGGCAGTCGCCGCTGGCGAAAAGTGTGACGTCGTGACCCAATGCAATGAGGCCGTCGCAGAGCAGGCCGAGGATGAGCTCGATCCCGCCATATTGCACCGGCGGCACAGGAGCCCAGAGTGGAGCGATGAACGCGATACGCATGGAAGGTCGGCTGTCTTTGAAAACAAAAGGGACACGCTATGTGTCCCGACATTTGACTCAGACTGCAATGTAAAAAAATGGCCCTGACGACAGGTGTCATCAGGGCCATGAGATTTCAATCGAAGCCGTTACTTCATTGCTGCCACATTGATGGCGGTAGTGGCCAGTTGAGTGAGCTTTTTATCGGTGGCGCCTTCTTCGTCGAGAGTCTGTTGCAGAAGTTTGGAGCCTTCTTTTTCACCCAGCAATTCTGCATAGGTGCGTGCACAGCCATAGCCAGCCATCTCGTAATGTTCGACGCGTTGCGCAGCGGCAATCAACCCGGCGTCGCGCACTTCTTCGTCGGCTTCTTCCTCGATCATTTCCTCGCCTTCTTTCAGAACGCCTTCCATGCCTTTGCACTTGGGTCCGCGAGTGGTCTGGCCTAGATCGGAAAGGATTTTTTCCAGTCGTTGAGCATGCACCTTGGTTTCTTCGAGATGTTGTTTGAAGCCTGCGGCGAGTTGCTCGTTGGAGGCGGCTTTGATCATTTTCGGCAGTGCCTTGATGATTTGTTTTTCGGCACTGTAGAGGTCTTTGAGTTCCACAATGTAGAGGTCTTTGAGTGTGTTGAGTTCCATAGTAATGAATAAATCGCGATCCAGAAAATTCTGGATGGATTTTTCCTAACTAGTGGAGATGCGTGGTGTTGTCCTAACACCGCTTCCTAGCAGAGCCGCTTCGTAGTCGCCGGATCGAAAAGATGAGCCTTGGCGGCGTTGATCTGGAACCGCATGCGATGTCCCAGTTCACGTTGATCCACAGGGAGTTGCGTGCGGCAAACGCAGGTTTGGACACCGGTTTGCAGATGAATATGGGTCTCCGCACCGAGGGCTTCAATCACGTCGGCAATGGCCGGAAAAGTGCCCGGCGCGAGTTTGCCTTCGCTGCTGACTAACACGACATCCTCAGGGCGAACCCCTAGGATGATTTCGCGATTAACGAAGGCCCGGGCTGCGGGTAGATCCGTGAAGTTAAGTTGGATTGGGCCATTCTGATTTTCCTGAAAAACTAGCGCGTCTTTTATCAGTCGGAGCGTGCCGTGGATGAAGTTCATGGGCGGACTTCCAATGAAACCTGCGACGAAGAGATTCACCGGCTCGTGATAAATTTTCAAGGGCTCGCCGATCTGCTGGATCACGCCTTCTTTGCCGCCCGTTTCCGGGTTTTCGACAGCCGCCATCACCACGATCCGGTCGGCCATCGTCATGGCTTCGACTTGATCGTGAGTCACGTAAATCATCGTCGCCTGGAGGCGCTGATGGAGTTGAATAATTTCGGTCCGCATCTGCCCGCGCAGCTTGGCGTCGAGATTGGAAAGCGGCTCGTCGAAGAGGAACACCTTGGGCTGGCGCACCATCGCGCGACCGACCGCGACGCGCTGGCGTTGACCGCCGGAAAGCATCATCGGCTTGCGGTCGAGATATTCCGTGATGCCGAGAATGGCGGCGGCTTCCTGCACGCGCCGCTGGATTTGCGCCTGGGGAATTTTCCGAAGTTTCAGGCTGAAGGCCATGTTTTCATAGACGCTCAGATGCGGGTAGAGCGCGTAGTTTTGGAAGACCATCGCGATATCGCGGTCCTGCGGCGCGAGTTGGTTAACAACCTTGTTGCCGATGGAAATCTCGCCGCTGGAAACGTCCTCCAGTCCGGCGATCATCCGCAGCGTGCTGGATTTTCCGCAGCCGGACGGGCCGACCAAAACGACGAACTCACGATCCGCCACATCGAGATGGAAGTCGCGAACGGCGTGGCCTTTTTGGCCCTTCTCGGCGGCGTAAATCTTGCAGACATTCTGGAGTGAAACCCGTGCCATAAAGCTAGCTCACGAGATGCGCCTGAAGGTAGTCGAAGCTCTGTTTCACCGAGGCAAACGGATCGCCGGGACACACATCCTGCTCGACGATAAACCATTTGCAGCCGCTTTTTTCCGCTGCGGCGATGACGGTCGCGAAGTCGATATTTCCCGAGCCGACTTCAGCCATCACCGGCTGGTTGTTCAGGCCAAAAGCGTAGTCCTTCAGATGCAACAGCGGGAGCCGGCCCAGCAATTTCTCGCACCACGCCGCCGGATTTGCGCCGCCGTATTGCACCCAATAAGTATCTAACTCCGCTTGTAAATTTTCGGGATTCGTCTCCGCGTAAATCGTCTCCAGAATCGTGCTTTTGCCGTGGCGCGCCAGCTCGATGGCGTGATTGTGATAGCACAGTTGGATGCCCGCCGCGTGCAGCATGGCTCCGGCGGCATCGAGGCTGCGGGCGAGCTGGCGAACGGCGTCAGCGCAGGTAAAATCGACGTCCTGCGGAAATGGGTAAGCCGTGTATTGGCAGCGCAGTTTTTGCAGACGCTCGACCACAGCGGCGGGGTGGTTGAGGAGCTCTTTCGCTGGCTCATGCGTGGCGCAGCAGAGCAAACCTTCCCCGGCCAGGATGTTATCTAACTCCGCCGCCGGGATGGGCCCCACACCCGCCAGCTCCACCGCCCGGTATCCCATCGCCCGGATGCGTTTCAGAGTCGCCGCCAAGTCCGCCGCCGTCTGGCAATGGTCGCGCAAGGTGTAAAGCTGAAGGGCGACTTGGGACAGCTTCATCGGAAGCGAAAATAGGTCGCGGCATTATCGTGGCAGATGTCCGTGACGAGACGTTCCAAGCGTTTCGAGTCGCGCGGAATCAGCCCCGCCTCGACGTCGCGCCCGAGGAGATTGCAGAGAATCCGGCGAAAATATTCGTGCCGCGGATACGACAGAAACGAGCGCGAGTCGGTCGTCATGCCGACGAAACGCGAGAGCAGGCCGAGATTGGAAAGCGCGTTGAGCTGCCACTCGATGGCCTCTTTTTGATCGAGAAACCACCAGCCGGAACCGAGTTGGATTTTGCCGCGCACCGGACCTTCGTTGAAGTTCGCGGCCATCGATGCAAAGGCGTAATTATCCGCCGGATTGAGGTTGTAGAGAATCGTCTGCGGTAGTTCTGCCGTGGCGTCGAGCGCATCGAGAAACGCGCCGAGCCGCTCCATTTGCGGCCAGTCGCCGATGGAGTCGTAGCCCGCATCGCGGCCGAGGGCGCGCAATTTTCGGGAGCTGTTGTTGCGCAGCGCGCCGAGGTGGAGTTGCATCGTCCAGCCTTTTTCGGCGTTCCAGCGGGCGACTTCCATAAGAATGCGAGTCGCCAGTTTTTCGGCGTCGGGAGTGGTTGGTTTTTGGCCCGAGCGCGCTGCACGAAAGATCGTCGCCAGTTCCGCATCAGTCGCGGTGGCCGAGGGGCATAAAGCCAGCCCGTGATCCGTGAGACGGCAGCCCAGTTCTCCAAAAAAATCGTGCCGCCGCCGCAGTGCCGAGAGTAGATCGGTGAAATCCTCGATCACGCAGCCGCTGATTTTCGCCAATTGATCGATCCACGGATTCCACGTTTCCAAGTCGGCCACGGCCATCGCTTTGTCCGGGCGAAATGTCGGAACGACCCGGGTGGAAATGCCCGACGCGCGGATCGCCTGATGCCATTCGAGGGAGTCGGTTGGATCGTCGGTCGTGCCGATGACCTCGACTTGGAATCGAGTTAGAATCGAATGCACCGAGAACTCCGGCGCCTGCAACTGCTGGTTCGCCTCCTTCCAAACGTCCTCTGCGTTTGTCTCGTCGAGCAGCGTGTCGATCCCGAAATACCGGCTGAGTTCCATCTGACTCCAATGGAAAAGCGGGTTGCGCCACGTCTCGGGCAGCGTCTCGGCCCAGGCCTGGAGTTTTTCGCGGGGTGAGGCGTCGCCGGTGATCCGATTTTCGGCCACGCCATTGGCCCGGAGGGCGCGCCATTTGTAGTGATCGCCCTCCAGCCAGATCTCGTGCAGGTTGGCGAAACGCCGGTTTTCCGCGATCTCGCGCGGAGGCAGATGGCAATGGTAGTCGATGATCGGCAGCGTCTCCGCGACCTCGTGAAACAGATGCCGCGCAGTGTCGTTTTCGAGGAGAAAATCGGGGGAGATAAACGGCGCAGTCATCCTGGCACTCTGGCTAGAAACCCGGCTGGCCGACAGGCAAATTTACCCGACGTTTGAGGAAGGCGACGAGGTTTTCGGCGAGTCGCGGTCCAATGCCTTCGATGGCGGCGATTTGTTCGACGCTGGCTTTGCGCAGGCGTTTCACGGAGCCAAACCTGGCCAGCAAGAGGTTTTTCCGATTCTGGCTAATGCCGGGGCAATCGTCCAAAATGCTCTCGCCGATGCGGCGTTTCATGAGGAGCTGATGGTAGCCGTTGGCGAAGCGATGCGCCTCGTCGCGGATGCGTTGCAAGAGCCGGATCGCACCCGAATCATGCGGCAGAACGAGCGGGAGCGGCTTGCTCGGGCGATAGATCTCCTCGTTCTCCTTGGCGAGCCCGATGATAGGCAATTCGTGCAACCCGAGGCGCTGGAGTTCCTTGCAAGCGGAGGAGAGCTGCCCGCGCCCGCCATCGACGATAATGAGGTCGGGCAGGCGAACGGGGGAGGGGGCAGTTGAGAGCCGCTCCAGGGCGTCTTGAGGATTTTCCTGGGAGAACTCGGCGGCATCCGAGTGTAACTCCCGGCCTTCCAATAACACCCGCGAATACCGCCTCCTCACCACCTCGGCCATGCTCGCGAAATCGTTCTGGCCCTTCACGGTTTTGATGCGGTAACGGCGGTAGTTGGATTTGTCGGGGACGCCGTTGCGGAAGCTCACCATGCTGGCGACGATGTGGGTGGTGGAGATGTTGGAAATGTCGAAGCACTCCATCACCATCGGCGGACGGTCGAGTTGCAGGGCATCCTTCAAGACGAGCAAATCGTCCTGCGGGTTCACCTGGCTCGGCAGCGTATGGCGGGTGAAACGTTTCGTAGGCGCGGTCGTGCGGCGTAGGTCGTCGAGCATGTTGCGGAGTTCCGCAGCGCGCTCGAAGTCGAGTTTGGCCGCAGCTTTTTCCATTTCTTCGACCAGCGGCGCGAGTAATTCCTTGGATTGTCCGGTGAAAAAATCGCAGGCCTGCTCCACGCGCTCGCGGTATTGCGGGGCGGAAATGTCGGCGAGCTTCATCGGCACCTGATAGGTCGAAGACTTCAGCTCGCGCTCGGTCGGCGTGCCGCGTCCGAAAGTGAGAACGCCAAACTTTTTCCGCATAAACGCCAGCGTCTGCCGCAGTGCGCCTGCATGGGCAAACGGTCCGTAATAACGCGCGCCGTCGTCCTTTTTTTGCCGCGACAAACGGAAGCGCGGCCACTCCTCATTTACGTCCACTTTGACGAGGAGGAAGTGTTTGTCGTCGCGGAAACTGATGTTGTATTTCGGGCGGTATTCCTTGATCAGCTTGCCTTCCAGCAGGAGCGACTCGGGCTCGCTTTTTACCGTGTGCACCTCGAAATCCCAGACCGTGTCGAGCAGCGCACGCGTCTTCGCATCGGCAGTCATTTTGCGCGACGGCATGAAATATTGCCCAACTCGTTTGCGCAAATCCTTCGCCTTCCCCACGTAGATCACGCGGTTCAGCCGGTCGCGCATCAGATACACTCCGGGCCGGTGCGGCACGTCGTGGAGTTTTTTATTGAGGTCGGGTCGTTCGCGGAGGATTTCGGCCATGGTTAGCTGGCTTGGGTGGGAGCCAGCGTAATCTCCGTGATTTCCGGCAGACTGCCAACTCGCATGGGCACGCCGATAGTGCCGATCCCGCGATTCGTGTAGAGCTGGGTTTGCTTGAGCTGGCGGAGGCCTTTCCAGTATTTTTTGCCCCAATCCGGCAGGACAAGCGCACCGACCAGAGGCAGGCAAATTTGACCTCCATGCGAATGGCCGGAGAGCTGCAGCGAGATGCCGGATGAAATGGGAATGCGGTCCGCATAATCCGGCTCATGCGCGAGCAGGATCGTGGTCTGGTCAAACGGGCGTCCCACGAGGGCGTCGTTTAGATGCGGATACGCGCCGTCGCCGCCGCAGATGGAATCCACCCCTGCGAGGTAAATGCTGGCACCTTCGTGGGTGAGGGCGCGGCCTTGGTTGCGGAGCATTTCGATTCCAGCCTGGCGCAGCGCGGCGGTGATGGCGTTCGCTCCGGAAGCCTGGTCGTGGTTGCCAAGAACGCCCGTGATTCCGTGGCGCGCCTGGAGTTTCATTAAAATGGGCGTGAGTTCGTCAATGTGTTCGTGCCCTTCGGTGACAAAATCCCCGGTGATGACGACCAAGTCGGGTTGCAGTCGATTCGTAAGATCGACGACGTGGGCGATCTGCCGAAGCGTGGTGTAAGGCCGGTAATGCAGGTCGCTCAGTTGCACGATTTTGAAGCCCGCAAACGCCGGCGGCAGTCTTCGCAGACGGACGGTGATTTTTTCCACCGCCACGCGCCACGGCTCGGCCAGCGCCGGGGAAACGACGCCAGCGCCGACCGCCGCACCGATGGTCGTCCTGAGAAAAGCGCGCCTGGAGATCCGCATCGGCGTCGAGACTAGCACAGAAATGGAGGCTCGTCGCTCGTGCTGAAACTGTGCCGAATTTGAAAACCGGACCCGGCATGGTAACGTCCCGGCCATGAAAACGGCACCAGAACGCCCCTTCCTCAGCCTGGTGGAGGAATGCCAGCGCGTCGTGCGGGTGGCGAACCCGGCTTTGGTCGCTATGGCGGCGGTGACCTATTACCCCGGATTTCGCGCGGTGGACGACCGGTTTTCCGTCTGGCTGCACGGGATTTTTCAGCAGGAAATCCTTCCCGGCTTGCTGGAGGCGGTGCGTCTCGGCAGCGATGAAAAAGGCCGCGAGCTGATCGAGTGCGACTCCGGGATTTTGCGCAACGCCTCCGAGTTGCTGCGCAATGGCAGCGGACGCGCCGGACGCCTGCTCCTGCGCGAAGGCGTGCCGGCGGGAGTAAAATGCCTTTCGCGTCTGCGGCAGGCGGTCGATGAAGGCGGGGCCGAGGCGCATCTGGCGACGATTTTTGGCGCGCGCTGCGGCGTCTTTGCCATCGGTCAGCGGTCCGCCGCGCTGGCTTACATTTATATGGAACTCCGCTGTGGTGCGCCCGACTGGCACGACGGGCATTTCCAGGAAAAACTGGCGGACGCGGGTGAGGTGATCGGGGAATTTTTGCAGAGAAAAATGGTTTCACATCGGGCAAATGGAGCGATTCTGGGGAGATCGCATGGCTGACACCCTCACCCAGGAAAAAACGCGCACCGAGGAATCAGTCGCACGGCCTTGGAATGTGGTGGTGCACAACGATCCGGTGAATCTGATGAGCTATGTGACGATGGTTTTCCAGCGCGTGCTCGGGTTTGATCGCAAGCGAGCCGAGAAGCACATGATGGAGGTCCACAAGGCGGGTCGCTCGGTGGTCTGGACGGGTGAACGTGAAAAAGGCGAGATGATCGTGCAGCAACTTCACGGATTTCTCCTGCTGGCGACGATTGAGAAGGATTAGCCACGATGAAATTTTACCGACACGGCAGCCAATACGCGGAATTTCTCGGGATCGATCCCTTTCTGGCCGAGCTGATCCGCCAGATTCCGCAGGCGGCGGACGCCGAGGACAGCGCGCTGGCGCAAGGCCGGATTTTTTCCTCGCCCAGCCCGGATAATGCGGAGCTGGCCGCCGACTGGAAGGAGTTGGTGGTACCGGAATTAAAAACGCAATTTCGCTCCGCTGTCTCCCTCGTCGAGCACGATCTGGCGGAGAATCTCTGCGAGTCCGATGGCGACGACGATTTCCCGTTTCGCCTCCAGATTCCACTGGAACACACCGATGCCTGGCTGAGCGCGTTGAATCAAGCCCGACTCGTCCTGACGTCGCGCTACGAGTTCAGCGACGAGGAACTGAACGAGCGTTTTCCGCCCCAGCTCAAGTCGTTGCGCGAGCTCGTGCTTTATCAAATCACGATCTACGGCTGGATGCAGGAATTGCTCCTAACCACCTTGCCCTAGCTCCGGCACTTTCCCGAAAATAATCGTTGCTGGTCGTCGTTTTCGACCTAAAATGACCGCTCTCCAAAATTTTTGGAGTCGTAGCTCAATCGGTTAGAGCGCCGCCCTGTCACGGCGGAGGTTGCGGGTTCGAGCCCCGTCGACTCCGTATCTTCTCTCGGAAGATGCGAGTTAGACCTTCTTCGGCAGCGTCTTGCCATCGACCCAGTCGCCCTCGACCAAAATCTGCCGCGAAATCTTCGGAACTCCCCGGTCGTTGTCATGGATCAGCGACACCAGCGATAACAATGCGACTCGCCCGATTTCCTCGGGATTTTGATAAATGCCCGAGTCCGCCGTGGCGTCCAAGACACTCGTCACGGCCAATCCCACATCATCGGGCACGCGGCAGCCAACCTTCTCCAGCAGCGGCAGGAGATTTCTAATGTCGGTAAAAATGGCGTCCGGTTTTTCCTTTTTAAACCACTGCCGCGTGGTTTGCAGGGAGAGCATCGGATTCACCTCGTCCACCTCTAGAATCGGCAGCCGCAGGGAGGGCTCGACGAAGCGCTGCGCGAGCAGAAATCCACCTTGGAAAAGCATTCCGCGACTGGCCGACTGGCCGGTGATAAAGCCGACCCGCTCGTAGCCGCGCGCCCGGATTTCGTCAAAGGCCAGAAGGGTGTTCGACACCTGGTCGGCGCTCACCAGATTCACGTCTGGCTGCGGCACCGAACGGCCAAATTTCACCACCGAGTAGTCATTCCAATGGAAGTCGCCCCAGTCGATGGGATGGCTGCCGTGCGGCGGAATAAGGATGCCGGTAATGCCGCGGGCGTGGAGGATTTGCTCGATGCGTGGCACGGGCATTTTTTCGTTGCAGATAAATTCTTCGAGGTGAAACCCCAGTTTCTCCGCGTAAACTTTTGCGCCCTGCCAATAAAGATCAAACTCGGCATACGACCGCAGTTTCTCCGGCTGCGGCCAGAAATTCAACCAGGCCAGCGCAGCCGAAACCGGGACGACCTTGGAGTTTTGCTTAAAATGCGCCAGCGCCGCCGCCATCGGATTGGGCTGATAATTCATCTCCTCCGCGCGCGCCTTGATGGCCGCCCGCCGCGCCTCGGTGATCTTCGGGCTGTTGCGCAGGGCGAGGGAGACGGTGACATGCGACACGCCGAGCGTCTTGGCGACATCGCGCAGAGTCACGCGGGAGGGAGGTTGATAGCTTTTCATGGGAGGAAAGAGCGGCCAGCCATGAGACTACACGCAATAACCGGGTAAACGACAGAAATTTCAGCCGAGGCTGGAACACGTTTTCGTGGTGACTCACTCGAGTTAGTAGGCCCCGCAAGCGGCGATTCGAGCGGACTGATGCTATCATTTCTGATGCACCAGCTCACTGTTCTGCCGAATTTTGCCAGTTGGCAGAAATTGGCGCGATCAGCGCTCGCTTCGGGGTGGCCGCCGGAGGAAATCGTCTGGGCGGAATGGGGGAGCGGGGAGCCGGAGCTGGCGATCTTCGATGAATCGGATGCAACTCCGCCCACAGCGACGGCGTTTCGCGTGCCGAAGGCGTTTCTCGATCTGGCGCAGACGGTGGCGTGTCATCGGTCGGCGCAACGCTGGGCGCTGCTCTATCGCGTGCTCTGGCGGCTGACGCATGGGGAGCCGAATTTGCTGAAAATCCTCGTCGATGCGGACGTTTACGAGTTGCTCGCGATGGAGAAAAGCATCCGGCACGATGTCCACAAAATGCGGGCGTTCGTCCGGTTTCGGGAGATCAAACGCGACGGAGCCGACTCGTGGTTCGTCGCGTGGTTCGTCGCGTGGTTCGTCGCGTGGTTCGAGCCGGAGCATCACATCGTCGAGCGCAATGCGAAGTTTTTCGTGGATCGTTTCGCCTCGATGAAATGGTCGATCCTCACGCCGGATCGTTGCGCGCATTGGGATGGAATCCGGCTCACGTTTACCGATGGCGTGACGAAGGATCAGGCTCCGACGGACGACACGGTCGAGCCGCTTTGGCTGACGTATTACGCCCATATTTTCAATCCGGCGCGGGTGAAGGAAACGATGATGCAAAGTGAGATGGCGAAGAAATATTGGAAAAATCTTCCCGAGGCGGCGCTCATTCCCGAGTTGCTGGCCGAGGCTCCGCGACGCGTGGCGAAGATGAACGCCGCCAGTGCCGCGAAGGAAATTCCAGTCGAGTTTGATCCGATTCAGCTGCCCGATTCGCACGACATCGAGGTCATCCGCGAGGCGGCGAGGGGATGTCAGGCCTGCCCGCTTTATCGCAATGCCACGCAGACCGTTTTTGGCGAAGGGCCCACCTTGGGAAAAACCAAAGCGCGCGTCGTTTTCGTCGGCGAACAACCCGGCGATCAGGAAGACCGCTCTGGCCGTCCCTTCGTCGGACCCGCCGGAGCCCTCTTCGACCGCGCCCTCGCCGAGATCGGGCTGGATCGCTCGCTGGCCTACGTCACCAACGCGGTGAAACATTTCAAATGGGAGCCGCGCGGCAAACGGCGCATCCACCAGAAGCCGACTTCCAAGGAAATCGCCGCCTGCCGCCCTTGGGTCGAGCGCGAATTGCAGATCATCCAACCCGAACTCCTCGTCTGCCTAGGCGCCACCGCCGCGCAAAGCCTCCTCGGCAATCAAATCAAACTCACCCGCGACCGCGGCCAATGGCTGGAGTCGCAGTGGACTTCCAAAACCATGGTCACCTTCCACCCCAGCGCCCTCCTCCGCGCCCCCGATGAAGAGATGCGGAAACAAAACTACGTGCTGTTTGTGAGTGATCTACGGATGGTGGTGGAGGCGCTGGGCTAGGTGGCGGGCACCGGCTTTTTCAACAGCGCGTCGAGTTGCATCTGTATCTCGGCGGATTTTTTAAGGGCTTCCTCCATGGGCAGGCCGGTCTGCATGCCGGGGCGCAGGTGTTTGGTGGAGGTCAGCCATGCGTCCTTGAGCATGTCTTCGCGCTGACGCACAAGGGCGAGAATGGGCAGCCCATTGGGGTTGTCGGCCAGCATTTGGGAGACGTCTTCGGCCTTCTCCAAGTCTTTGGCTCCGAGAAAAAGCAGGATTTGTTTGGCCATGATCCAGTGCCCGAGATCATTGGGATGAACGCCGTCGGTGGCGTAGGCGAAGGTGGGTTCCGTTTTCCGTTTCTCCTCGATGAAGGCGGTCATCGGGCCATGAATATCCGCCACCTTCCATTGCTGGGCGCGCTGATCGAGGAGCCATTGCGAGTAGCGGTCGAGGGTGTCTGCATACGCGGGGTTGTTCTTTTTCCGAGCGTCGTAGTAAGGCGGAGTGAGATGAATGACCTGGGCATGGACGGCGAGCACGGCGTTGTGAACATCGTGAATGCCTTTCTTGAACGCGTCGAAACGCTTTTCATCGAAGGGCAGATTGATGCCATCGTTCATGCCGTAGCAGACGAAGACGAGGTCGGGCTGGGTGGCGGCGAGGACACGGGCGAGGCGCTCATGGAGGTCTGGCCGGGGAAAGGCACCGCCCGCGTGCCCCGGCTCCGACAATCCTGAAACGGTCTCGCTCGGCAGTCCGACATTGATGAATTCAATCCTCTGCCCCGGATGCCGTGTGACGTAGTAAGCCTCCACAAAAGCGGTGTATTGGCCCGCGTAGGTGATGCTGTCGCCGAGGAAGACGACCCGTTTGACGTTCATTGGCAGTTGCGCGACTGCTGGCGTGAGCGCGGGAGCGTTGCCCAGAAAGGCGAGGAAAAGGACGAGGAGGATGCGAATCATGACATGGGAAATCTACTGAATCCGCCGCACGGCGCCACTCATGTCCACTCGGACGATGATTTCCTTGTGGCTCCGCGTGTATTTGTCGCGCAAGAGGACGGTATCTCCCGGACTGCTTTCGGTGAGGCCGGGAGTGTATTCATAGCTGACCTCGGATTTATCCGTCGCGAAGGCGGAGGTGAGCACGGAATGGTTGGGCAGATATTCCGGGACCAACACTTCCAAGTTAGGAGGGAAATGGCCGTTGTGATCTTGAGCCCACAGCTTGCAGGCCAGTCCAATGTGTTTGGCATTACCCAGATCCTGAGTGAGCCTGGCATTTTCCTGCACCTTGGAAATGACCGGGAAAGCAATGCCAGCCATGATGCCCAACATGAATATCGCCACAAAGAAGTAACCCATCACCAAGCCGGCAATCGCCATGCCTCGGCCGGTGAGTGCGCCATCGGAACGCTTGATGCGGCCCAAAGCCAGGTGACCGCAGATGATCGCAGGCAAAAAAGGGATAAGGAAGATAAAGGCAAGAATGCCCAGGACCAGGCTCCAGACGGCGAGTCTGGAGTTGACCGCCGGTGTCGCCGGGAGAACGGGCGGCGGCACAGACACAGGCATCGGCGGCGGCACGTTCCCCGTGGCAAACGTGACCAGCGAGCTGATCGGCTGCCAGTCGGCAATGCCCTCGTGCCAGCACAAATCCGTGACGCGAAACGTGCCGGATCTCACGAGTTGTTCGAGCTCGGCGAGTGGATACGGGCCGAATTGCTGCCCGTCTTTGGCGACATGGATGTTCATAAATGGGAGAGGTAGTTGCCCGGAGTTCTCGGGAAACAAAGCTAGCTCTATCGATTTCTCCGAGCGTCGGCCAACTCAATCGAGACATGCTCTGGAAAATGTCGGCAGCCCAAGGAAGGCCACTGGATTTTTCAGGAACTTTCCGTTATCTCAGGGCCATGCAATTCATTCGGGCTCCCTTCTTTCTCGCGGTCGCACTGGCGTTTTCGGCTTGTGAAACGCCGTTGGCGGATTCCTGGAATAACACCGTGACCCGTCTCTCGCCGAAGCACGAGGACGACAGCGATGCCAGATACGGGTTGAACTCAAATGGGCCGTCGCAGCCGCAGCGCCGCTCGATTGATTCCGACACGGTGTATCTCGGGCCGAAGCCGACGCCGGTGGCGGAAAGAAATCTGGAGCGTCGGTCGGATGCGCCCGCTGGCAATGTGCGGTTGAAGCCATTTCGCAGTTCGGCGGCAGCCTCGGGTCCGGTGGTGAAACACGAGACGGCGCCGCATGTTTCCCCGACTCCGAAGCCTTCGCCAAAGCCGACTCCGAAAGTGAAAGCCTCTCCCACGCCGAAGCCGGTCACCGAGGCGACTCCCAAGCCGACGCCTGCGGAATCGAACGAACCGCCGCCCTTTGCCTCGCCGGTGCCTGGGAAGAAGGGTTATGTGACGAGTCCGTTTAGCCCCGGAGCGGGTTTCATCGATGTCACGGGATTGCCCCCCGGCTCGCTGGCGAAGGACCCGTATAGCGGCAAGGCGTTTCGCGTGCCGTAATGTCTCCGGGAGCGCACGCGTCTCGCGTGCGCTCCCGGGGAATTAGCGTTTGGCGGACGCTCTTTTTAGGCGGTCCATGATGGCACGTCCGAGGCCGAGTTCGGGGATTATTTCGGCGTAGATCGTCTGGATGGGAGCCGCGTCGAGCCGGTGCAGCGCGGCGAAAAGATTAGCGGCGGCTTCCACCAGATTGCCGCTTGGGGAGAGGACTTCACTGGCGCTGAATCCGATGGAACTCGACTGAAAACCGAGGAAGCCGTTTCCGGTCGCGTCCTGCACATCGGCGGCGGAATCGACGAGGATGAGCGGTTTGCGCGGGGCGTAATGCGAGGCGATCTGGCCCGGAGCGGCGGCGTTTCTTTGATGCTGGATCGGTCCGAAGGCGGCGAGTTCTTCCATTGGAATCGGGCCGTCGCGCAGGATGTGCAGCGTGCCGTTTTCCGGATAAACGATGGTGGACTCCAGCCCGTGCTGGCAGTTTCCAGAGTCGAGTAGGAGTGGAATGCGACCGCCCAAACCGTCGAGAACATGACGCGCCTCCGTCGGGCTGATCTGCCCAAATGGATTCGCACTCGGCGCGGCGATAGGACTTCCATACGACTGCAACACGGCTCGAAAAACCGGATGCGCGGGCATTCGCACGGCGACGAACGGACTGCCCGCCGTGACCAGATCGGAGATGATGGCGCGCTTCGGCAGGAGGATCGTGAGCGGGCCGGGCCAGTATTTTTCCGCGAGCCGGGCGACGAGCGGATCATCGGCGATGGCGACGGTTTCCAGCATCGCGAAGTCGGCGACATGGACGATGAGCGGATCGAAGTGCGGGCGGTTCTTCGCCTCGAAAATGCGGGCGACAGCGAGCGGATTCAGGGCGTCACCGGCGAGCCCATAAACCGTCTCGGTCGGCAGCGCGACGACTTCGCCGCTTCGCAAAACCGCCACGGCCTGCGCGATGGCCCTGGCGTCCGCCGCATCGAGCACGGTCGTTTGCATTTACAAATGGGGAAGTTCCTGCGCGAGCACGGTGTCCGTCTGGTTTTTGCGGAAATCTTGCAGGCGCGCGGCCAGTTCCGGGTCGTTGCCAGCGAGCAGGGCGACGGCGAAAAGCGCGGCATTGATCGCGCCCGCCTTGCCAATCGCGAATGTCGCCACCGGGATGCCGGCGGGCATTTGCACGATGGAAAGGAGCGAATCGACTCCTCGCAAAACGGCGCTCTCGACCGGCACGCCGAGCACAGGCACGGTGGTGTGCGCGGCGATCATGCCCGGTAAATGCGCGGCGCCGCCCGCTCCGGCGATGATGGCTGCGATGCCTTTTTGGGCGGCATTTTTCGCAAACTCTGCCAGCAAATCCGGCGTGCGATGCGCCGAGACGACCTGGGTGTGGACGTCGATGTCGAAGGCGCGGAGTTGTTCGACGGCGTGACGGAGCGTTTCCCAGTCGGACTTCGATCCCATGACGACGGCAACGGTTTTACGATTGGCTGGCATCTTTCCATTCAAGGTGCGCATCTGCCCGGTTGTAAAGAGCGTAAATGTTGCAAAGAACCCTCCAGATGGAGCGTTCGCAACCAGGATGTAGATGTTATGCCGACAGGAACTGTGAAGTGGTTTAATGAGAAAAAAGGCTTTGGGTTTATCACGAACCCCGAGTTCGCCGAGGACATCTTTGTCCATTTCAGTGAAATCCGGACGGAGGGCTTCAAAACTCTCATGGAAGGGGAGCACGTGGATTACGAGATTTTTCGCGACGACAAGGGCGCAAAAGCTCGCAATGTGACCCGCAAGACGTAAGTTCTCGGGCCATGCCGGCCCCAGCGCGCAACATTCTTCTCGTCGGTTTCATGGGAACGGGAAAAAGTTCCCTGGCCCGCATTCTCGCGCGCAAAACCGGCTGTCTGCTCGTCGATACGGACGCCGCGATTGAAAAGAAAGCGGGCGAGCCGATCTCCGCCATCTTCGCCGGGCGCGGGGAAAACGTCTTTCGCGAGATTGAAACCGAAGTCCTCCGCAGCCATCTCGGCCAGAGCGGCTGCATCATTTCCACCGGCGGCGGAATGGTGGTGCGCGAGGAAAACCGCCGACTCCTGCCGCAGATCGGACTCGTCGTCTGGCTGCGAGCGTCGGAGGAGGTGATCTTCGAGCGCGTCTCACGCAACAACCGCCGCCCGCTCCTGCAAACGCCCGATCCGCGCGGGACGCTGCATGATTTATTGGTCTTGCGTGAGCCGTGGTATCGCGAGGTGGCGCAGCTCGAGATCGACACGGGCAAGGTGAGTCGCGGACAGGCGGTGAGCACGGTTCTCGAGGCCGCCGGATGGTCATGCAAGCCGAACTGAAAAACGAACTCACCGCGCGTGCGCGCAGAGTCGGGTTTGATCTTTGTCGCGTGACCACCGCCGAGGCCGCGCCGCACGCGGCAGACTTCCGCCGCTGGCTGGCCGAGGGAAAACACGCCACGATGGATTGGTTAGTACGAGGTGCGGACAAACGCGGTGACTTGGAACTAGTCCTTCCGGGTGTGAGATCGATCATCGTGCTGGCGACGAACTATTTCCAAGGAAACGAATCCACTCGTGCCCGTGGAAAAATCGCCCGTTACGCATGGGGAAAAGATTACCACGACACCATCGAGCCTCGCCTCGCCTCGCTTAACGATTTCCTAACCTCGCAGGGCGGACGCCAGCGGAGTTACACCGATACCGGGCCGGTATTGGAGCGCGATTTCGCCGCCCGCGCCGGTATCGGCTGGCATGGCAAAAGCACGATGATACTCAACCGCGAACTGGGCACGTGGTTTTTCCTGAGCGTGATCCTCACCACATTGGAGTTTGAGCCGGATGTGCCGGCGACCGGCCATTGCGGGTCCTGCACGCGCTGCATGACGGCGTGCCCGACGAATGCGATCATCGCGCCGCAACAGCTCGACGCTCGGCGCTGCGTTTCCTATCTAACTATCGAGAACAAAGGCTCCATTCCGCTGGAGTTTCGGCGCGCCATCGGTGATCGCGTTTACGGCTGCGACGATTGCCTCACCGCCTGCCCGTGGAATCGGTTTGCGGCGACTTCCAATGATATCACGTTTCAAGCGACCGAGGCGACGGGCACAGTCGAGTTACGCGATTATCTCACTTGGAACGACGACGAATTTCGCGCGCGCTTTCGCGGTTCGCCGATCAAGCGCATCAAGCGGCGCGGCTTTCTCCGCAACGTCTGCGTCGCTCTCGGAAACATCGGAACGCCCGACGATTTGCCCACGCTGCGGAATGTTAGCCACGACCCCGAGCCGCTCATCGCCGAGCACGCGCAGTGGGCCATCGCCGAGATCGAAGCGCGGGAGGTTAGTCGAGTTTGATTTCCTCGCCGTGGTTCGTGCTCCAGGCCTTCTCGGCGCTGGACATGAGCTTGCGGATGTCGTCTTTCGATTCCACGCGATACTCGACCGTGTGCGCGTGAGTCGTGGAGGGATAAATCTTCGTCACCTTTTTCCAGATGCCGGCGTCGCCGCTGACTGTGTTAGCCGCCTCCTCAGCTTTCTCCTTCACCAGATCCACCGCAGACTGGCCGAGACCCATCGGAGTCTGCGGTGTTAGTATTTCCAGGTAATAGAAACGCGTGACGACCGCGCCGCCGGTGTCGATGGTGAGTTCGGTCACGCGTGTGAGCGGCTCGATGGTGTATTCGTGAGTACTAACAGACTGAATGCGATCCAGCCGGACCCGGAAAACGCCACCCGGCAGCACCGCACGCCAGAATCCTTGGCGCGGCAAGGTCTCGGGCGATGGGCTGGGCGTCTGCGCGGAGGCAAGGCCGATCATGGCTAGAAGGACGAGGAATATTTTCATTGGGAAACGGGTTCTATTTCACCGGGAATCAGGTTCAATGGCAATGCCGCAGGCCGCTCCACAGTGGACTGCAACTCGTAATAGCGCCCGGAATCCGAGGAAAGATGGAAGGCGTGCATCAGTTCCAGCACATGCAAAGCCAGCTCGCCGCTGGCGCGGTGGGGACGTCCTAAACTTGTGGCCACGGCCATGTCGGCGACGCCAATTCCACGGCTGTTTTCCGCGTAACCGTGTGTGTGCGGGATGACTTGGAATTCCGTTTCACCCGCGCGCCGCAGCTTCACTGGATCGCCAAACATGTTAGGATCGGGCACGGCGAGGGTGCCTTCGCTGCCGTAGATTTCGATCCACGGAAGCTGGTGCGACTGCACGTCGAAACTGGTGACCATCGTGGCGATGACGCCGGAGGCGAACTGCAAATTTCCCGCGACATGCGTGGGGATGTGCACCGGGATTTTTTGATCCTTTTTCGGGCCTTTGCCAACGGTGCGCTCGGAGTAAGATTGCGATGTTAGTCCAGCCACGCGGGCGACGGGTCCTAACATCGTGACGAGCGCAGTGAGATAGTACGGCCCCATGTCGAACATTGGGCCGCCACCGATTTGATAGAAAAATTCCGGGTCCGGGTGCCAGCGTTCCGGACCGGCGCTGAGCATGAATGCCGTGGCGGCTAGCGGACGTCCGATGGCTCCGTCGTCGATGAGTTTCCGGCAGGTTTGCAAACCCGCTCCGAGAAATGTGTCGGGCGCGCATCCGAGTCGCAGTCCTTTCTCGCGGGCGAGCGCGACTAACCTTTGGCCGTCTTCCAGCGAAACGCCGAGCGGCTTCTCGTTGTAAGCCGATTTGCCCGACTCCAGAATGCGGGTCGCGACTGCCGCGTGAGCCGCGGGAATGGTGAGGTTAACAATGATCTCGATCTCCGGGTCGGCGAGGATTTCCTCCACGCTGAGAGCCTTGGGAATCTGAAATTCGGCCGCCCTGGCTTGCGCGCGAGTGAGATCGATATCTGCGACGGCCACGAGGCGGAGGTCGTGAAATGTGGCGCACGCCTTCGCATACGCGCCGCTGATGTTGCCACAGCCGATGATCCCGATGGGAGTGGGGGATGCGAACATGATGTTAGTTAGCGCGCGGCCCAGAGCATTCCGCGAAGCATGATTTCGCGCGCCTCGGTGACGCCAAAATCATCCGCCACGTGGCCGAGCGAGGAGTAGAAGACGTTCCCATTTCCCCATTGCCGCTTCCAGACGACGGGCATGACGGTGCCGCTGATGTGCGGGTAGAGCGGGCTCTCGAAAGTGGTCGTGGCCAGCACCTCGTTCGATGGATCGACGTGCATGTAATATTGCTCGCTGTGCATCTCAAAATCCTCAATCCCTGCCATGATCGGATCCTCGGGCTCGGTGATTTCCACGAGGTAGTCGATGATGTTTCCCGGATGCGCTACCCACTGGCCGCCGACCATGAACTGGTATTCCGTCGCGGTGCGAAACGAGTCGGCCATGCCACCGTGCCAGCCGGCCAGTCCGGTGCCGCGCTCGATGGCGGTGAGCAGGCCCTTGAGCTGCTCGGAGGTGATGCTGCCCATGGTCCAGATGGGAACGATGAGGTCGAGCGACTGCATTTTTTTCGTGTCGAGATAGCAGTCGAGCGTGAGGCTGATTTCCACCTCGAAACCGGCCAGTTCCAGCAGCGGGGCAAAAATCTCGGCGCACTGGACGGGTTGATGTCCCTCCCAGCCACCGGCAACAAACAAGGCGCGTTTCATAATGGAATTTTTTGCGAAACTAACCAAGCGCCCTGCGAAAGCAAAGCGATTCTATTTCGCTGGAGCGCCGAGGGTCGCATCGAGCATCGCGGCCAACCGCCAACCGGCTTTGGGGAGTTCCTTTTCCACGGTTTTCGACGCCCAGATGCTGTAACTGTCCGAGCCGATGTGCGGCGCCTCGATGGCGGTCCAATGCAGGACGGAGGTGCCGTCGCGGTTCTTCGCAAACTCCTCCTGCGGGAGAAATTTAAGCCGGTTGTGCGCTTCCAATGCGAGCGGCAGAACGTCGTTCGCCCAAGCTTCGGCCCAGGTTTCGGGAGAGGAACCGGCGGCGGGCTTCCAGTTGATGGGTTCCTTTTTTGCGAGTTCCATCGCGAAGTCGCGTGGCTGATATTGCTCGGTCAATTTTCCCAGCGTCCGGCGGCGATAAGTGAGGCAGGATTCGACGGCGTCGTAATCCCAATACGCGTGCAGGCTGGTGCCGCCGAAGTTAATGTCGTTGCCGCCGCGATCCTCAAGGGCGGCAGGGTCGGAGTTAGGGTCGAGTCTGTCGCCGTTTTTGTTGAGGTAAATCGCGCCGACATGGAGCGGTTGATGAATGTCGCCGACGTAATGCGTGAGCAAAACCAGCGCGACCGCCGGGGTGATTTTCAGCGAATTATCAGGCTTTTCCTTTCCCTCCAAAACGCGGGCGCAGAAGGTAATCATGTGAACGATGTCCCATTGCGAAGTGCCGCGTTTCGTGGCGGAATAACTCGCGGATTGGATGGGAACGTCGGTGTAATGAAACCAGTGATGCGACGGCGGAATGCGGTTGAGGTCGTCGTAGCTCGGCGGATTGGCGGTGCGAAAAGCGAGCAACTCGGACTGCAGCGCAGGATTTTCCGGGAGCGTGAAAGTGCCCTTCGCGCGATCCTCTCCGCGCAATTCATCGGGCAGGGTCGAGGCACGTTCGAGAGTGACGGAGCCGAGGAGTTTTTTCACGGCATCGCCCGTGGGTTTGCCGGCGATCAACTGATCCGCCACGGCTCCGACGACGCGGTGGCCAGCCTCGGAATAAGCCAGCACGGTGTTGAGGTGGAGGAGTTGCAGCGCAATGCAGAGGGCGGCGAGGGGAAGCTTCATCTGCCCAACCTCAGACGAATGCGACGCGTTGGCCAGCCGGAAAATAGTGAACCCCGCAAAGCGCCGGGCGTGAGTCGGGCTCCATAATTATCTAACTCCGCCGCATCGGTGGCACGAGTTAGGCTGCAAATGAGGCCAAACCCTCATGCGAATCCTCATTGCCGAAGACCAACGAAACGTCGCCCAAGTTCTCGCCAAAATGGTGGCGAGTTGCGATCACGAAACCGTCGGCACTGTGACCACGGGCGGCCTCGATGTCATTGCCGCTTACGACAAACTGATGCCCGATGTGGTCATTATGGATATCCAGATGCCACGCCTCAACGGGCTGACGGCGTGTCACATTCTCATGACGCGAACGCCGACGCCGAAGGTGATTTTTTTCAGCGGCAATTACGATTCCGCGCACCCTTTCGTGCAGCGTTCCGGCGCGAGCGGCTTTCTGGCCAAACCCGCGACGGTGGATCAACTGCGCGTCGCCCTCGACGACCTCGGTTTGGCAGCGAACGCCGTTTAGACGGCGACCATCGGCTGCGAACGCTTGCGGGCGTTGGCGTTGAGAATCTTTTTGCGGAGTCGCAGGCTGATCGGAGTCACCTCGACGTATTCGTCGGGCGCGATGTATTCCAGCGAACGCTCCAAAGTCATGGTCAGCGGAGGCGAGAGCGAGATGCCTTTGCCGTCGCCGGTGGAGCGCATGTTGCTGAGCTTCTTGGCCTTGCACGGATTGCAGGGCATATCGTCGGGACGAGCGTTTTCGCCAATGATCATGCCTTCATAAACTTCGACGGCTGCGGCGATGAACAAACGTCCGCGCTCCTGAAGTGGCTCGAGCGAATAAGCGGTGCTGACGCCACCTTCCATGGCGATAAGAACGCCGTTGAAACGAGTCGGGATGTCGCCTTTGTGCGGGGCGTATTCCTTGAAAATGTGGGACATGATGCCGTGGCCTTTCGTCGCATTGACGAGGTCGGTCTCGAAGCCGATCAGACCGCGAGTTGGGACGACCGCCTGCACGGCGACGCTGTTCGCCTGGTGATCCATGCTGACGATCTCGGCTTTGCGGTTCGCGAGGGATTGCAAAATCGTGCCGAGATTTTCCGGCGGAACATCGACGTAAAGATTTTCGAGCGGCTCGAGCAATTTGCCTTCTTCGTCGCGTTGGAAAATAACTTCAGGACGTGAAACGAGCAGCTCGAAACCTTCGCGGCGCATTTGCTCGACGATGATCGCGATCTGCATTTCGCCACGAGCCTTGATTTCAAAGTGACCGGCGAGTTCGGTTTCATTCACCAGAATGGAGACGTTCGTGCGCGTCTCGCGGATGAGACGTTCGCGAATCTGACGGGCGGTGAGCAATTTGCCCTCGCGACCAGCCAGCGGGCCGTCGTTGATGCAAATCTTCATGCTGATCGTCGGCGGATCGATATCGACAAACGGAACAGAAGGACGGTCTTCCATATCGGTCAGCGTCTCGCCGATGTAGGCGTCTTCGAAGCCGCAAAGACCAATGATGTCGCCTTCGCTGGCGTTCTTGATCTCGGTTTTCATCAAACCCTGATGGCCGAAGAGTGCAGTGACATTGGTGCGTTCACGACGTCCATCGAGATGAATGCAAACGATGCTGTCGCCGACCTTCACGCGACCCGAAATGATGCGGCCAAAAGCAATACGTCCGAGATAATCGGAGTAATCGAGGTTGGAAACGAGCATCTGGAAGAAGCTGTGATCGGCTTTCTTCGGAGCCGGAATGTGCTTAACGATGGCGCGATAGAGCGGCTCCATGTTTTCACTCGGCTGATCGATCTCGTCCTTGGCGTAACCAGCCTTGGCGCTGGCGTAAACGACCGGGAAATCGAGTTGCAAGTCGCTGGCGCCGAGTTCCATGAAAAGCTCAAAAACCATGTCGAGCACCTTGTGCGGACGGGCGTTTTCGCGGTCGATCTTGTTGATGACGACGATCGGTTTCGCGCCGTTTTCGAGAGCTTTGCGGAGAACAAATTTCGTCTGCGCCTGCGGACCGTCATGCGAATCGACGACCAAAAGCACGCCGTCCACCATCTTCATAATGCGCTCCACCTCGCCGCCGAAATCGGCGTGTCCGGGCGTGTCCACGATGTTCACGTGATACTCATGCCACTGGAATGCGGCGTTTTTGGCCTTGATCGTGATGCCTTTTTCCCGTTCCAGATCCATGGAATCCATGATGCGGTCCTCGGTGGCTTTGGCCTCGTTGGCGCGGAAAGTGCCGGATTGTTTCAGGAGTTGATCGACGAGCGTGGTCTTGCCGTGGTCAACGTGGGCGATGATGGCGATGTTGCGAATGTGGTCCATAATGATGCGTGCTTTATCCCGGTTGGGTGAATGATTTCCCCGGTGGGAAAAGGGGCGCGAATATGGACTCGGACCCACGGGGCGTCAACGAGCCATTTCACGATTTTGGCCCTGATGCGCGCCGAAAGCCGTCATTTTTTTATCGGAGTTCGATTTATATCACCGCTCAGCCGGGGAGAAACGTAATCCCTAGTGAGCATGGAGACGCCCTTGGAAATACCGAATGAGATACCGATCATCGTCCTGCCGCAGGCGGTCTTGTTTCCCAATTCGCTGCTGCCGCTGCACATTTTCGAGCCGCGCTACCGCGCCATGCTGGCGGCGTCGCTCGGCGGCCCGCGCATCTTCGGCGTCGCGCAAACCCTTGAATGGGCCGACCCCGCGCTGCCTGTGCCCGACCTCGCCGAAATCATGGGCATCGGCGTCATTCGAGCCTGCGTGGAGCGTCTGGAGGGAACGTCGGACCTCATTTTGCAGGGTCTCACCCGCGTCCAAATCATCGGAGAAACGCAGTCGGAGCCGTTTCGAGTCGTCGAGATCGAGAGCGTCAGCACCGACGTCACCGATAGCGTTCAGACTCGCCTCCTGGCCGCCCAACTCCGCGAGCAAAGCCGGGCCTTGCGCCAGCGCGGCTACCAGATGCCGCCGAAGATGGATCAATATCTCGACAGCATCGAGGACCCGGAAGTCGTCGGCGATCTGATGGCCGCCGCGTTTGTCGAGGAGCCGGATATTCGCCAGGAAATTCTGGAGACATCCGACTTGGAGTCGCGTCTGGAAATCGTCCTTGCCGCGATGCGAAAAATGACGGCGACCTAGTCCGCCTGGCGCAGTGTTTTTGCGTAACTCCGTGCGCCGAAAATCGCTGTGCCGACTCGAATCAAAGTCGCGCCTTCCTCGATCGCCACCTCAAAATCGCCGCTCATGCCCATGCTCAAGTGCGTGAGGGGAATGGCCATTTCACCTGCAAGCCGGTCGCGAAGCTCGCGGAGTTGCCGGAAAAACGGACGCGATTCTTCCGGTTCCTCGGCGTAGGGCGCGATGGTCATGAGCCCGTCGATTTGCAGGCGCGGCAGCGCCAGCAGCGGCTCCATTTGAGTCAGAAGCTGATCGGGCTGGAATCCGAATTTCGACGATTCGCCTGCCACATTTACTTCCAGCAGCACCTTTGGAAACAAGCCGAGTTCCATCGCAATGCGGTCGATTTGTGTGGCGAGTTCGAGTGAATCAACGCTGTGAATCAGCTCAAAGAGCGGCAGCGCGTGCCGGATTTTGTTGCTCTGCAAATGACCGATCAGATGCCAGCGTAAATCCGATGGAGCGTCGGGGATTTTCGCCCGCGCCTCCTGCACTTTGTTCTCGCCGAAAAGCCGCAATCCACAGTCCCGCGCCTCGCGAATCGCCTGCAGCGGATGCGTTTTCGAGACTGCGATGAGTTCGATGGAACTCCGCTCACGCCCGGCCCGTTGCGCGGTGGCACAGATGCGACTTTCAATCGAATCAACCGCGTCGGCCATGCTGGAAAAAGACGTGCTCATTGGTTAGAAATGATCATAGTCTGCCGGAGTTCGCCGATGCAAATTGAGACTTTCCAGATTTTTTTTGATTTGGTCGATACCGCCAGCTTTTCGCGTGCGGCGGAAATGCACGGAATCACGCAGAGCGCGGTCAGCCAGCAAATCCGTGCGCTGGAACAGAAGTTCCAAGTGACGCTGATCGAGCGGGGGAAGAAAAATTTCTCCGTGACCGAAGAGGGCCGCGCAATGCTGTTGGCGGCAGGCGATATTTTAAAAATTTACGACTCGCTCAGTCAGCGGCTGGAGGAGTTGAAGACGCAAGTCGCGGGCACCATCCAGATCGCGGCGGTACACAGCATCGGCCTGCACGAGCTGCCGCCGTATCTGAAGGAATTCAAAAACAAATACCGCGAAGTGGATATCCGGCTGGAGTTTTTGCGCTCGGCGCAGGTCTATCAAGCCGTGCTCGATGGACGCGTCGATCTCGGTCTGGTGGCATTTCCAGCGGCGCGGAGAGGCATCGAAGTCGAATCGTTTTGGAAGGACAAGCTGGTCCTGATCTGCCCGCCGTCGCACCGCTTCGCCAGTCGCGAACGCGTCCGTTTGCGCGACTTGGACGGCGAGAAATTTGTTTCCTTCAGCTACGATCAACCGACGCGCAAAGCCATCGACCAGATGATTGCGAAGGCAGGCATTCGCATCCAGATCGCGATGGAACTCGACAATATCGAGACGGTGAAACGCGTCGTCGCCATCGAGAGCGGCATCGCGCTTGTGCCCCGCGTCACGGTGAAAGACGAAGTGCGTGCAGGTACGTTGAGTGCTGTGGAAGTGGTCGGGGCCGACATGTGGCGCCCGCTCGGGTTGCTCAAGAAAAAGAAAAAAGCCCTCACCGCCGCACAATTGGCCTTCATCGAACTCCTGCGCCACACCAAACAGAATTGGTAAATGGGTTGTTTCGGAAGCAGATTTGAGTTACATCGGAATCATGAAAACCACGATTGATATTCCAGAAAGCGATCTTTCGGATGCCATGCGCCTGACCGGAGCCAAAACGAAGCGCGATGCCATCGTCACCGCCGTGCAGGATTTTAACCGTCGGAAGAAGATGGCGGAGTTGGTGAAATATTTTGGGACTTTTGAGTCGCTCATGACCAATGACGAAATCGAAGCGTTGAATGATTTGGACGATCACAACAACGTCCCGTGAAGTTGATCGACACGACTTTTTGGGTGCAGGCCATGCGCCGAAAAGGTGACGCGAACATCCGGCAAAGAATGACATTTTTGGTCGAATCCGGTCAGGCCGCCTGGTGCGCGCCGGTGCGATTGGAATTATGGGCGGGAATCGGCCCCGGCGCTGAAAGATCGATGCTGCGGCAGTTTGAGCAGGTCATCCCGGAACTGCCGATCACCGATGAAGTCTGGCAACTCGCCTGCGACTTGGCCGATCTTGGTCGCGCCACTGGCCGAACATTCCCCAGCAACGACTTGCTCATCGCCGCGTGCGCCCTGTTTCACAAAGTGGAACTGGAGCACGCCGACCAGCATTTTGACGAAATCCTGAAACTCAAAAAATCATGAGCACACCAGCCATCGGCATCATCGGCGGGAGCGGTCTTTACCAGATCGAAGGCATCACCGAATCGGAAGAAATCACCGTCGAAACGCCCTTTGGAGCGCCGAGTGATACGATTGTCACTGGAATGCTCGCCGGTCGCCGGGTGTATTTTCTCCCGCGCCACGGCAAGGGCCACCGCATTCTCCCGCAGGAAATCAATCACCGCGCCAACATCTACGCGCTGAAATCACTCGGAGTCGCCTGGATCATCTGCGTGACGGCCGTCGGCAGTTTGAAGGAGGAATTTCCGCCGCGTCATATCGTTTTGCCGGACCAATATTTCGACCGCACGACGCATCGCGAGGGCCACACGTTTTTTGGCAAAGGCATCGTCGCGCATGTGGGTTTCGCCGATCCGACTTCCAGTGAATTGCGAAAATTGCTCTCCGCCGCGCTGAATGAAATGGAACTCGACCACACCAACGGCGGCACTTACGTGAACATGGACGGCCCGGCATTTTCCACCCGCGCCGAGTCCAACGTTCACCGGCAGCTCGGTTTCGACGTCGTCGGCATGACAAATCTGCCCGAGGCCAAGCTCGCTCGCGAGGCCGAGATCGCCCTCGCCACCATCGCCATGATCACCGATTACGATTGCTGGAAAGTGGACGAGGAACCAGTAAGCCTCACGATGGTCATCGGCCATCTCCTCGCCAATGCCGAGACCGC
The DNA here is from genome assembly GCA_039930045.1 of Chthoniobacterales bacterium. Taxonomy (NCBI): domain Bacteria; kingdom Pseudomonadati; phylum Verrucomicrobiota; class Spartobacteria; order Chthoniobacterales; species Chthoniobacterales bacterium. The sequence continues at coordinate 91,920 of JBDSQB010000006.1, forward strand.
CAAATCCGTCCTCGCCCGCGTCATTCCGCAGATACCTCTGCAACCCAACTGGCCGGAGCACACGGCATTGGACACGGCCATCGTCACGCCGCGCCCATTGTGGCCGGAAGAAACTAGTCGCAAACTCGAAGCCATCCTCTATCGTTTTCTCCAGCAAAAATGAAGGTCCGCATTTCTCTCTTACTCGTCTCACTTTTGGGCCTCGGCCTGCAAACCGGTTGCGCCCAGGACGCGCTTCCCACCCCGCGCCAGCTCGATTCGACTCCCACTCCGGCGGCTTCTTTGCCCACTCCAAAACCCCTCGTCAACGAGGCTGCACCGCTCTCCCCTGATCCCGAGATTTCCATGGCCAATTTCACCCCCGGCAAAGCCAACACGTATGCCGAGGTTCACATTAAGGGGCCGTATCTCGCGATGACTTTTGACGACGGTCCGAGTAGCGAATACACCCCGACTCTCCTCGACGAACTCAAGAAGCGGAACATCAAAGCCACCTTCTTTCTCGTCGGCCAAAACGTAGCGGAATACCCCGATCTGGTGAAACGCATGGTCGCCGAGGGCCACGAAGTCGCCAACCACTCGTGGTCGCATCCGGCTTTCGCCAAAATGAGCGATGCCGCCGTGCGCAACGAAATCCAGAAAACCCAGGACGCCATCGTTGCCGCCTGTGGTGTGAAACCGACCCTGCTGCGCCCGCCTTACGGCTCCGTCACGCAGTCGCAGAAAAAATGGATCCCTGCGGAATTTGGCACGCAGATCATCCTCTGGTCCGTCGATCCGCTGGACTGGAAACGACCCGGCGAAAGCGTGGTTCGTTCCCGGATTCTGAGCGGCGCGGCGGACGGCGCGATCATTCTGGCGCACGACATTCACGGCGGCACGGTGAAGGCGATGCCCGAGACATTCGACCAATTGATCGCGAAAGGTTACAAGTTTGCCACCGTCTCCGAACTGCTCGCCATGGAACAGCCGAAGCCCTCGCCCACTCCCCGAGTGCTCGCCAAAGCGCCGGTAACCAAGCCAGAAGGCGAGCCGGAGAGCACACCCAAACTCCACTCTAAAAAAGCCCAGTGAAACTCGGGGCGGACTACCTGCAAGCCCGCGCCGCCCTGCAAAATGCGCTGGCCGAATTGGCCGATCTCGCCCGCGCCAGCAAGGCGGAAAATGACACCCTCGCCACCGTGGCCTCGCTGGGCCAGCAACTCAGCGAGCCGTTTCTTTTCGTCGTTGCCGGTGAGGTCAAAGCCGGAAAATCCTCCTTGCTCAACGCCCTCTTCGGACAGGAATTTTGCCGCGTCGATGTCCTGCCCGCGACCGACCGCATTTACCTCTTCAAACACGGCGAGACCGCCGAGGACGTGGACATCAACGCCCACTTCGCCGAGCTGCACCGGCCCATCGAGTTTCTGCGCGACTTCAACATCGTCGATACGCCCGGCACGAACTCGATCATCGCCGAGCACCAGGAAATCACCGAGCGCTTCGTCCCGCTGGCCGACCTGATTTTATTCGTCTTCAGCGTCACCAATCCGTGGGGCGCGTCGGCGTGGGAATTCATGGCGTTTATCCAGCAGAAATGGCTGAAAAAAGTCGCCTTCGTCGTGCAGCAAGCCGACCTGCGTTCGCCATCGGACTTGGAGCGGATTGAAAGTCACCTGCGCCAGACTTCGCTGCAAAAACTGGGCGTCGAGTGTCCCGTTTTCTCCGTTTCCGCCAGGCTCGCGCTCGAATCGCGGCAAACCGGCGACCCATTGAAATGGAACTCGAGTCAGTTTCAAAAACTGGAAGACTTCATCAATCAGTCCGTCGCCGGCGGCGAATTGCGTCAGGAGAAACTCGCGTCCATTCGCCGGACAGCGGGCGTCGTTCTCCGCGATTTGCAGCAGAAAACACAGAACGCGCTCGCCATTATCGAGCAGGATTTCGTTCGCCTCACCGAGCTGAAAACCATCCTCGCGCAACGCCGCGAACAATCGCTGCGCCAGATCGGCGGCTTCCTGCGAACCGTCGAGCAAGCCTGCGACAAATGCCGCATTCGAGGCGAGGAAGTCTTGCGCGAACGGCTCACCCTCATGGGCACCTTCAAGCTCATGCTGCATAAGGGCGAATGGCAGCAGGATTTCCAGAAACGGGTCGAAAGCGACTTGCAGGAAGCCGTTCAGCGGGAGATCAAACGTGGCCTCGACCTCATCGAAGGCGACCTGAAATCCCTCTGGCAATCGCTCCACGAGAGCCTGCAACGCGGCTTCACCGGCGAAAGCGCAGATCGGCTGCAGGCCGCGCGACTCTTCCTCGATCAACGCGCCGAGGTCGTCCGCAAACTCGACCTCACTTTGCTGGAACAGATGTCGGATCGACGCATTGAAACCCAACTCCAATCCCTTTTCGGCGAAACCGCTGCCTGGCTGCGCGTCCCCGGAGCCATCACGGCCGTCGGCGGAGTCGCTACCGTCATCGCCGCCCTCACGCACGTCGCCATATTGGATGTCACCGGCACCGTCGCCGCCGTGGGAGCCGTGGGCGGAACCATTGTGGCCGTCTTCAAACGCGGTCAAATCCTCCGCGAATACGCCCAGCAAATGTCCAAAAAACGCGACGCTCTGGTCACCGCCCTCGACGATCAACTGAAACACGCCATCGCGCTCTTTTACCAGGATCTCGCCGCGACCTTTGCCCCATTGGAAGACTTCTGTAACGCCGAAAAAGCCCGTTTCGAGCCCCTCGTCCAGAGTGCGATGGAACTCGAATCCAAATTGCTATGAACTGGGTCGGCAAAGTCGCTCTCGGTGTTTTTGCCGCAGTGGTGATTTTAGGAATTTTTTTCCCGATGGTTGAAGATAGGCCCACGTTCTGTGCAAAGCCCGCGGCTCATAATGATGTCCAACAACTCACAAACGCACTCAAAGCCTTCTACACGGAATACGGTCATTACCCTGAAATCTCTCGTGAATGCGTTCCGTCCGATGGTCGGCTGATGTCCATCTTGAAAGGCGAAGACCACGAGCAAAACCCTCGCAAAGTTGTCTTCATCGAAGTTCAGGAGGCTAGGAAAAAAAGCGGACGCTGGATCAATGGAATCCATCCACAAACAGGCGCATGGCTCGATCCCTATGGAGCTCCGTTTTGGGTGAAAATCGACACGGACTACAACGGAATTATTCCAAATCCCTACTCCGATGCCAAAGCTGGCCCCCGCGAAATCAATGCAGGCGTAATCGTCTGGTCAGCGGGCAAAGACGGCATCTTCGGTAATCCGAACGCGCACGGCCAATTCCAAAACTCCGACGACGTTCTTTCTTGGCAATAGGGTGCGATGGAACTCGAATCCCCCGCCATTTGCGAGGGCTCAAGAACCGTGCGCAAGTTGTTGATTCAAGACAGTTTGCAGCAATTGCCAGCCCGGAAACACTGAAAGTTAGCGCGAAAACATTGAAGATTAGCGCTGCAACATTTCCCATTAAGACCGCGACGTTTCAAATTAAGGCTGCAACATCTCCGATTAGTCCCGCAACGTCGTTCGCTCCGCTGAAAACAGCTTCCATTTCACTCTCAACGTCCCCGATGGGAGTTTCAGCGGACTCACCGCCCAACAAAACAGCCGCAAACTGACGTTTGCGGCTGTTCGATAAAGAAATCGTCTCGGCGGATTAGCGCTTGGAGAACTGGAAGCGCTTGCGGGCGCCGGGCTGACCCGATTTTTTGCGTTCCTTCATGCGCGGGTCGCGGGTGAGGAGTCCTTCCTCTTTCAAAGTGCCACGAAGAGCGGGGTCAAATTGCAGCAAAGCGCGGGAAACAGCGAGCTTGATGGCTCCAGCCTGGCCATTGACGCCGCCGCCGGAGGTGTTTACGCGGAGATCAAATTGATTGATCGTTTTGGCGGTGTGGAAAGCGTGCAAAACGGTGTTTTGCAGGTTCAAGGTCGGGAAATAGTCTTCGAAGGACTTGCCGTTGACTTCGATTTTTCCGGTGCCGGAGATGAGGCGGATGCGGGCGACGGCGGTTTTGCGACGGCCAGTGGCGATGTATTCCTGTGTGGTGGACATAAAATTAGGCGAGGGCGATGGCGGCTGGATTCTGCGCTTCGTGCGGATGCTCGGCTCCGGCATACACCTTGAGTTTCGTGTAAGTGGAACGTCCGAGGCGGTTATGGGGAATCATTCCGCGAACAGCGCGCTCGATGAGCAACTCGGGATGACGCGCCTGACGGGCCTTGAAAGTCTCGGATTTATGGCCGCCGACGAAGCCGGAGAAGCTCATGTATTCCTTGGCGACTTCTTTTTTGCCGAGGACTTTGACTTCCTTGGCGTTGATCACGACGACGAAATCGCCGGTGTCCACGTGCGGGGTGTAGATGGCTTTGTGTTTGCCACGAAGCAGGGTGGCGGCGCGCTCGGCGACGCGGCCGAGGACTTGATCCTTGGCGTCGATGATCCACCATTTGCGGGTGACTTCGTTGGCTTTAGCTGAAAATGTGCTCATAAATGCGGTTTCCCGAGACTTCTGCAAGGGGCGGTGAAATTAGGGAATGCTCCGTGGGTTGTCAAACGGAATTCCATGGTTATTTGGCGGATTTTGTATTCCGGCGGATAAATTCCCCGGCGAGGGCGGTGTAGGCAAAGGCGCCGAGGCTGCTCGGGTCGTATTCGATGATCGGTTTTCCGAAGCTGGGAGCTTCGCCGAGTCGGACGGAGCGGGGGATCATCGTGTCGTAGAGCACCTCGGGAAAATGCGCTCTAACTTCGGCGACGACCTGCTGATTGAGGTTCGTCCGCTTGTCGTACATCGTGATGACGATCCCCTCGACCTTCAGGCCGGGGTTTACGGAATTGAGTTGCTCGGTGACTTGCATGATGCGGGTGAGGCCTTCGAGGGCAAAATATTCCGATTGCAACGGCACCAGCACCAGGTCGGCGGCGGCGAGTGCGTTGGTCATCAAAATTCCGAGCGACGGAGGGCAATCGAGGAGGATGAAATCGTAGGGCGACTTCTTGCGCATCGGAGCGAGCGCGGCTTTCAGGCGAACGAGGTGGTCGTCGAGCCGGGCGACTTCGACTTCCACGCCAGCCAGATCGAGATCGGCGGGGACGAGCGACAGATTTTCGTAACGCGTTTCCACCACGTTGTCGGTCAGCTTGGACTCGCCGAGGAGCGGGCCGTAGCAGCTCTTGTCTTTGGTCTCGCTCATGCCGAGGGCGCTGGTGGCGTTGCCCTGTGGGTCGAGGTCAACGAGGAGAATTTTGCGTCCCATGAGAGCGAGACACGCCGCCAGATTGACGGAGGTGGTGGTTTTTCCAACACCGCCTTTTTGATTGGCAACAGCGACGATCTTCATGCGGTCGGCGAGTAAACCGCAGTTCCTGCGCGCCGACAAACCTATTTCGCCACCCGCGTGCTTCTGTATAGAGTCGCGGATGGAAAATCGCGTCCGATGAGAACTGAAACGCTGCATCGCTGGCTCTGGCGGACGTTCCTTTTCTGGACACTGGTCGAGGGCGTCGTGCTGACGTTCGACATCGGCGCGGCGCAGGCGAAAAACGGAGCGCCTTCCGGTCTCCAATCGACTTGCATCGCCCTCTTGCGAGCCACCGACGCCATCTGGATCGTGCTGGCGGCGGCGTTTGTTTACATCGACCTCATCCGCCGCGAAGGCCTCCCGGTCGCCCGCCGCGCCGCGATTGCGATCTTACTCGGCTCTGGGCTGGTCGCCGGTCTTGGGGCGAAAACGGGATTTCCTTTTGGCCCATTCATTTTTACCGGCCAGATGGGCGCGAAAATTGCGGGCGTTCCCTTTGCCGTTCCCTTACTCTGGATGGTGATTCTGGTGGCATCCCGCTACACCGTCCTGCATTTCTGGGAACACGCCCGGCGCTGGCAAATCGCTGTCGGTACCGGACTTCTGGCCGTCGCCACCGATGCGAGTCTGGAGTGGATCGCCTGGAAAATTCGCGCTTGGTGGCTCTGGTATTTCCCGCTGGCCAACACGCCAAACTGGCCGCCGTTGCAAAACTTTCCGAGCTGGTTTTGCCTCGCCGCGCTGCTGGCGTGGTTCGCGTTTCCGGCGTCGCGACCGGTCGGACGTCATATCCAACCGGTGATTTTGCTCGGGCTCCTGAACCTCGTTTTCTGGGTCACGCTGGCTGTGCGCTGGCCGCGATAACACTCAAACTCGACTTGCCGCCAGCAGGATGCCTGCGGCTTTGTCGAGCGTTTCTTGGTATTCGCGAGCCGGATCGGAGTCGGCCACGATTCCCGCACCGACCGCGAAACTGACTTGGTCGCCTTGCTGGCAAATCGTCCGGATCGCGATGCTAAACTGGCTCTCTCCGTTGTAGCCAAAATACCCGATCGCGCCCGTGTAAATGCCGCGCTCGCGCTGCTCCAGTTCGCGAATAATTTCCCGGGCTCGATGCTTCGGCGCACCCGTGATCGAGCCTCCGGGAAAGCAGGCCGCGAGAGCCGCGACGTGGCTGACATTCGACCGCAACTCACCTTCGACCGTCGAGACGAGATGGAAGACTTGCTCGTAGCGCTCCAGTTTCAAAAGCTCGGTCACGCGCACACTGCCATACTCGCAAATCTGCCCGAGATCGTTGCGCTCCAGGTCGGTGATCATGACCAGCTCCGACACTTCCTTCGGCGATGTGATCAGCTCGTAAGCGGCCAGCTCGTCGCGTTCCTGGTCGGCGGCGCGGGGCCGGGTGCCCTTGATCGGACGCGTGACGATGTGGCGTCCGCTTATTTTTAGAAACAACTCCGGCGACGAGGAAATGATCTGGGTTCCATTCAAATCGAGGAACGCCGAATACGGCGCAGGCGAGTAGTGTCGCAACAGCTCGAACAACGCAAAACCCTCGCCGCTCCAAGTCGCCTCAAACTCGTGCGTGACGTTGACCTGATAAATGTCGCCCGCCGCGATCCAGTCCTTCGCCAGCGCGACTTGCCGGCAATATTCGTCGCCGGAAAGCGTGGCGCGGAAGTGGAGTTTCTCATTCGCATGGAACTCGACTGGAGCCGCGATTTTTTCTACCAGTCGGCTGCTGCCAAACCAGCGCTGCTGCCCGTGATCGTAAACCAGCAGATCGTCGTAGAAGCCGAAGCAAAATTTTCCCTCGTAGCTGACGAACCCGATTGCCGCGCCGACAGGCCAGCCCTGGTCGGACGTCACGCGCTGACGTTTCGCGACCTCAGCCTCCAGTTCAGGAAAATCCGTTCCCTCCAGAACGCAGTCGGGTTCGACTCCGATGATCGAGATCTGACCCGCCGCTGCCGTCACGGAATCCAGAAACACGAACCCGGCGCAGGTTCGCAACCCCGCGGCCACTTCCCACGGCGTGAGGTCCAGGGCGAGCGACGAAAAAGCGGAAATGGTGGGCGGGTGCGTCGCCATGAGCGAGTTTTGGCAGCGGGCTGAAATGGGTGCAAACGCATTCTTTGCAAACGGCGCGAATTTGTTACCTTGGCCTCGTGAAGACACCACTTATCGCCCTCGCCGCCTGCTGCGCATTCACTTTGGCCCAGGCCCTCAGCCCGAAGCCGAAGGACGATTCCACCGCCGCCACGCAGGAGGCCACCGAGCAATCTGTTCTCCCCGAGGAACCGCTTCTCAGCACGCCCACACCCGAGCCGAGCCCGGATCTGAGCGGCATGGCTGTCCAGCCATTGCCCTCGGGCGGCATCATTCCGCTGAGCGGCCCGACCGTGGATGAGCAACGCAAACTCGCGGAGGCTTTCCGATCGGCCAAGACCGAGGCGGAGGAAAATTTTACCCTCGCCGACATCAAGCTGCGGGCCTTTGCCGCGCCGACGGAACGTGAGAAACGCGCCCTGCTGCGTGAGTATTATCAGGCCATCGAGACGCACATCAGCCAGACCTCGCCCGCGCTCAAGACGCAGGCGCAGGCATGGTCGTTTGCCCAGCAAAACCGCCTCGCCCGCATTCGCACCGAGCCCGATTACAAGGCTCCCACCAAACCGGCGGCCCTGGTTCAGACAAAGTCCGAGGGCGCGGACAGCCCCGACAGCGAGGCCAAGGCCCCGACCGGCGAACGATCCGACCTCCAGCCGTCTCTGGAGAATTGAAAATTTTAAGGGTCGAGTTGCATCGCAATCTGGGCGCGGTTTGCCGCTTGTCATTCCGATTTTCGCGATTATTCTACAACCCACCAAACGGCGCATTCGACTAGTCGGTTAGGTCACAGCCCTCTCAAGGCTGGTGGACGGGTTCGAGTCCCGTATGCGCTACTTTTTTCCATTGCCGGATCATCTGGCGGGGTAGCCAAGTGGTAAGGCAGGGCTCTGCAAAAGCCCTATTCGGGGGTTCGATTCCCCCCCCCGCCTCCAAGTTCCATCTTAATCAGCGTGAGATATCGCTCTTACTCTACTGCGAGCAGCTGCTGGTAAATCTGCAGGTCGCGTGTCGAGAAACAGCAGAAAATAATCTCCCGCAGCGAAGTCGTTGTTTGGAGAAAATCTCTCGCCGTCGTCACCGCAATCTGCGCCGCCGCTTCCACCGGATAGCCGTAGATTCCAGTGCTAATCGCCGGAAACGCGATCGAGGTCAGGTTGTTTGCAGCCGCGATTTCCAACGAGCGGCGATAGCACGAGGCGAGCAATTCCGCCTCGCCCCCGGCGCCTTGGGTGCCGCCATTCCAGACAGGGCCGACCGTGTGGATGACATATTTCGCCGGCAGCCGGTGACCGCGGGTGAGTTTGGCATCGCCTGTCTGGCAGCCGGCGAGCGTACGACATTCCTCCAGCAGTGCAGGACCCGCTGCACGATGAATCGCGCCATCCACGCCGCCGCCACCGAGCAGAGAGGAATTGGCCGCATTGACAACCGCATCGACCGCCAGCGTAGTGATGTCGGCCTGCATTGCACTCAAAGTCGCCATGCTGGAAAAACGCGCCTCCCCGTCATCCCGGATGCCGGGTCAGTCTTCTAGGCCGCCGCCGCCACCATCGGGCGCGCATAATAACGCCAGTCCACCGTCGGGAAAAGATTGTCGCGCTCCTCGCAGAAAACCAGAAACGCCTCGTCGATCTTTCCCGCCTGCAACTGCTCGTGCAACCGCGTGAAACGCAGCACGTGATCCTTCGTTCGCTTGCTCGCGTACTCGCTCGCCGTGCCCGTCTTCATCAGAAACGCCCAGTCGCTGCTCTGCGCCAGGAGAAGCTCCCGGGCCATCTGGCTGAGCGCCCGATTTTTCAACCCATCCGCCTCACCGAAATACTCCGTCGCCGTCGCGATCATCCGCTCCGCCGCCACGTGCAGGTGCGGGTAAATCCACGCATTGCTCTGGTCGAGCCAGACCTCCCAATAACCCTTGTGACCCCAACTCGAGGCCGAGGGAATAATCATCTGCTGAGTGGAATGCGACTCCAGATAACGCTCGGGCGTGGTCAACTCAAATACCGACTGATCGCACGCCGCCTTGCGCAGAAACAGATTCAAAAACTCCGGGCCCTCGTGCCACCAGTGACCAAATAACTCCGCGTCGAATGGCGTCACCACGATCGGCTCGATATTCGTGCCCGCCAGCAGCTTCTCAAACTGCGCAATGCGATGCTGCAGGAAATCTCCCGCGTGCGCATCGGCGGCCGCCATCGCCCAGTCGCGATGATACAGATCCTTGTGCGGCGTGCGGCCCGTGATGCGGTGATACTTGATCCCCGTGTTCTTCCGCTCGCCGTTCGCCGGCAGGTAGGGGCGCAAATAATCCAGCGACAGATCGTGCCCGATGTCGCGGTAGAAATCCCGATACGCCGGGTCGCCGGGATAACCCTCCTCCGCGCTCCAGACCTGGCGCGACGAATCGCGATCCCGCGCCAGCACCGCCGGACCCGCCGGCGTGTAACACGGCGAGTAGATCGCATAGCGCGGCCGCGGTTGGCCAAACATCAGCCCATGCGAATCGATCACAAACCACCGGATATTCGCCTCCTGCAACACCTGCTCGATGCCTTGAATGTAGCCACATTCCGGCAGCCAGATACCGCGCGGGTCGCGTCCGAAACACTCCCGATACGAGTCGCGCGCGATCAGAATCTGCGCCCGCACCGCTTCGGGATAGGAATGCATCAACGGCAGAAACCCATGGGTCGCCGCGCAGGTGATGATTTCAATGGAACCCCGGTTCTGCAAACCCGCGAATTGCTGCACCAGGTCGCAGTCCCACTTCAAAAACAGATCGCGGCATTCCACAAAATGCGCGTGATAACGCTCCGCCTCCGCATGCACCAGCGGATCGGCGATCGTGCGATGCGTCTCCTGCCGCGCCAGGCCGATCAGCCGCTCGATGTGCCGCACATAACGCCGTTGCAGCAGCGGATCGCGCAACATCGCGCAGAGCGTCGGCGTGAGCGACATCGTCATGCGGAAGCGAATCCCATCCGCCTCCAACCCGTGAAACAGCTTCAGGAGCGGCACATACGTCTCCGAGATCGCCTCGTAGAGCCAATCCTCCTCGAGGAAATCGGCATGCTCCGGGTGCCGCACAAACGGCAGATGAGCGTGCAGAATCAGAGCGAGATGTCCTTTGCGAAGGTTCGGCATACGGCGACACCTGTAAGCCGAAAGAAGGAATCAGGAAATCAAGAAAATCGGATAACGCAGGAAAGTCACAAACGTCGCCCTGCATCCGTTTTCAGACGGTCAAGGTTCCCCTCGTTACCAAGCTCCAGCTTGGTAACGTAATTGTCCTCGAAGCTCCCGCTTCGTGAGGCGTCATGGTCCACACCGCGAGCCAGCGTCCAGGAAGCTAAGCTTCCAAGACAAGCGCGTCCCCAAGCTCAGCTTGGGAACGAGGGAAAGCGGATTATTCCGTCATTCGACTCAGACTCGGCTCTGCCTCGTGACGTGGTTCGTCTTCCTCAGTCTGGAATCTTATCCACATGTCTAAAGATAACCCACGCGCCGACTCCGAAAATGAGCGCGATGCCAGCTAAACCCAAGATTTGCGACTGCCAGATTTCTTTGCAAGCGTTGTAGGTGTGCTCTGAACGGAACATTGTCTGCCATGCGATGTGCTGAAACCGGATGAATTGCCTGAGAAAGACAATGACAGCCAGCGTCAACAGCAAGGCCATGACAGCTAATCCAATCCCCGCCAGTTTTAACTCCGTTCTCGGCTTGAGTTTCATCATGAGGCGGTGAATACGCCTATCCCACCGGCGGCACGGGTGGTTTGGCAGTGGGAGGCGTGTAAGTCGTGGGGATGGTGCTGCGGATCATGTCGCCGTGCGGGGTGCCGGCCACGAAGACGCGGCAGACGTCGGCATACCAAGCTTCGTTGATGTCCTCCATGTCGCGGGCGAGGGCGGCGAGCGTGTTGGTTTCGTCGCGCAGATCGCTCTGCTTCGCTGCGTAATGGGTCTTCAGGTCGCCCGCGCATTGATCGCGCAACGCCTCAAACGCCACCAGCGTATTCGCGGGCAGTGGAGCCCAACTCGGATCGAGTTTTTTCCAGGCCGTCTGCCATTCCAGCGCCTCCGCGAGCGTTTCCTCACGGCTAGAACCGACCGCCGTCAGTCCGTCGAGCTTGGCAAACTGCAGCGGCTGGTTGCGATACTTGATGCGAGCCATGCCGAGGCCTTGCGTCGTCCAGAGATGCAACTGGTCGAGCCCGGCATCCCAGGCAATGCGCGAGCCGAGCATGGTTTGCTGAGCGGTGGCCACGATTTCCTCCTGCCCGACGACGGGCGGAGTCGCATCGGTATCGCCGATGATGCCGTGCAACTGCGTTTGCATTTCTGCGGGGGATTTCTCCGGCCAGACCCAGTCTGCGGCGACTTGATTCGCTGCGCTGATGGTTTTCACGGCCCGATTTTTGATAAATTCGACGCTTTCGCTCATAATGATGACTCCTTGTGGTTGGTTGTTGCCGCCGATAGGGCCCTTTTCGCAGGGAAAAGTCAATTCAATCCAAGTCAAATCGTAAAAAACTTCCCCGCGCCGTCCGCTGGGGCCTCCTGGCAGGAGATGCCGGCCTCCTCGCGATAGGATGGAGCCTCCTCGCGGTGCGTCGGGACCTCCTCCGGGCATTTTATCACCTCCTCGCGGCCCACTTTCGTATCCTCGCGGCATTCTGACGGCCCCAAGATGCCAGGAGGATGCCCAAGTGAGCCAGGAGGATGGCCAAGTGGGCCAATAGGAGACTCCAACCCGTCGCAAGGAGAGGAAAGTGAACCTCTTCTCGTTCCCAAACTCCAGTTTGGGAACGCACTTGCTCGGGAAACTTTGTTTCCTTCTGCCGAAGTCTCCCGGAGGAAACGGAGTTTCGGGGACAAGGCATTCCCAAACGGAGTTTGGGAACGAGGAGGAGGCTGCAACCTGTCGCGAGGAGAGAAAAGTGGGCCGCCAGGAGGCTCGGACGCGCCGCGCCTACTGGTGCAGATGCACGGGCGCTGACTTTTTCTTCATCCGCAGGTTCAGCATTTCCACGGCGACGGAGAAGGCCATGGCGAAGTAGATGTAGCCCTTTGGAATGTGTTGTCCGCAGCCTTCGGCGACGAGGACGAAGCCGATGAGGAGCAGGAAGCTGAGCGCGAGCATTTTGACAGTGGGATGTTTTTCCACAAAGGCGCTGATGCCGCCCGAGGCTGCGATCATGACGAAGAGGGCGATGACGACGGCGGCGATCATCACGTAGATGTTTTGCCCCATGCCGACGGCGGTGATGACGGAGTCGAGCGAGAAGACGATGTCGATGAGGAGGATCTGGATGACGACGGACTTAAAGGTGGCGTGGGTCTTGCCGGTGGCGTGCTCTTCCTCGGCGCCCTCGAGTTTGTTATGAATCTCGTGAATGGATTTCCAGATGAGGAAGAGGCCGCCGAGCAGGAGGATGAGGTCTTTTCCCGAGACGCCGTGGCCGAGGACGTGCATGAACGGGTGGTCCATCGCCATGAGCCAGGAGATGCTGAGGAGGAGCAGGACGCGGGTGACGAGGGCGAGGGCGAGGCCGGTGGTGCGGGCGCGGGCGCGTTGGTCGGGCGGGACTTTGCCCGAGAGGATGGAGATGAAGACGAGGTTGTCGATGCCGAGCACGATCTCCAGAAAGGTGAGCGTGAGCAGGCTGATCCAGATTTGTGAGTCGCTGATCCAGTGGAAATCCATGGCTGTGCTTTAGCCTGCGGCTCCGTCGCGAACAAGCGGAGAATCGGGTTCGTGACGGGCCGGGCGGTGCGCGAGGCGGTTGCCAATTTTCACGCCAGCGACTTCCAGGCAGCGGCAACTGACCCACGCGAGGACGAGGAGCAGGGGCACGATGAGGAGATTGAGCGCGGCATACATGGGCCACGGCTGCCGAATCCAGGGGGCAAACATTTTCACGGCCAGATCGAGCAGGGGCAGGTGCCAGAGGTAGAGTGAGTAAGAGACGACTCCGACTCCGCTCAGCCAGCGGCAGACCGGCCAGCGCGAGAGGCGTCCGCCGGATTGTTCCCAGAGGAGGAGGCGTTCCATGATGCTGGCGGCGATGAGCGAGGCGAGGGTGAATTTCCAAAAAGCGGTCCAGGGTGAGAGGTCGGCCAGCAGCCAGAGGAGGACGAGCGGCCAGAGCGCCCAACGACGAAGGGCGGGTTCGCGGCGGAAGATTTTCTCGGCCAGATACGCGCCGATGGCCCAGTCGAACCAATGGAGCAGGGTGGCATCCATGAGGAAAAGGCGGATTTTTCCCCGGTCATCGAAGGCCCACGGGAGCAGGACGAGTCGCAGGACATTGGCGAGGAGGAAGAGCCCGGCGACGGTTTTGCCGAGGCCGAAGCGGCGGCGCAACGCGAGCAGCGGCAGATAGAGCGCGTAGAGTTGCACCTCGATGGCGAGGGTCCAGAAGGCGCCGTTGTAGGATTTGAAGAACTTCCCGTCGAGATTGTGGAAGAGGAGCAGGTGCGAGGAGATATTCCAGCCGTGCTTCGACCAGCGGATCGGCCAGCCGGTTTTCAGGAGGATGAAGCAGACCAAGGCCACGAGGTAGGCCGGGTAGAGTCGCCAGAAACGACGCCAGAAGAAACGTCCGGCGCTCCACGACTTTGAGCGCAACCACGACCAATGAATGCAAAAACCGCTGATCACAAAAAACAGCGGGATGCGGATGGAACTGAAGGTCAGCGGGAAGAGCCAGTGCTCCGCACTCCACGGCTCGGTAAAGAACTCGCGCAGCCCAATCGGCGGCACCCGAAACGCCGGATAGATGCAGTGGTAAAAGACCACCCCGAGAATGGCGAGCCCGCGGAGCAGATCGATGCATTCCCAGTTTCGAGGGAAGGCCGCCGGCGCTGTGTTCACTCGACCGGGGCTGCCAGTGATGCGGCGTGGGTGCGGACGAAACGGCTGACGGCCAGGGCGTGGCCGGTGGTTTCATCAATATCGACGAGCATCCCGTGCAGCCGGACTTCGCCCTCGGCGACGGGGAAATTGACGGGCATATTCGTGATGAACCGGCTGACGATCGGCCCGATCTCACGACCCAAGATGGATTCCACGGGGCCGCACATGCCGGCGTCGCAGAGAAATGCCGTGCCGCCGGGGAAGATCTGGTCGTCGGCGGTCTGCGTGTGGGTGTGCGTGCCGCAAACGGCGGAAACCTGGCCGTCGAGGAAGCGGCCCATGGCGATCTTTTCGCTGGTCGTTTCGGCGTGGACATCGACGAAGATGACTTTCGTTTCCTCGCGCATACGGAGGACTTCGGCTTCGATGGCGAGAAACGGATTTTCCAGAATCGGCTGCATGAAGGTGCGGCCCTGGACGTTGATGACGCCGACTTTGCCCTTGGCCGTCTCGAGAACGATGGAACCCGTCCCCGGCGTGTCGGCGGGGTAGTTGATCGGACGCAGCAAACGCGGCTCGGTAACGATGTAACCGGCAGTCTCCTTTTGGTCCCAGACATGGTCGCCGGTGGTGATGACCGCGACTCCGGCCCGCAGCAGGTCGATGGAGATTTTACCCGTGATCCCGCGACCGGCGGCGGCGTTTTCGCCATTCACAATCACGAAATCCAGCGCCAGTTCCTCGCGCAAGTCGGGGAGCATTTCGATCACTGCGCGGCGGCCCGGTGAGCCCACGATATCGCCTAAAAAAAGTATCCGTAACATCAGGCCGTGGTTTATACTCCGGCCCCATGAGCGAGCGCAAAGTAATCTGGGTGGTGGCGGCGTTTTTTCTGCTCATCGGCAGTGTGGAAGCGAGGGTGAGCGTGATGGCGCGCCCGCCGGATTGGTCGCGGCTGGACAAGTTTCAAAAGACGATCACGCGGGATAATTTCGCGAGGTTGCTGCGGGAGATTTATGCGCCGAATGGAGCGGCGGCGGACCAGATTCGCATCGACACCGATCACGCGTTGATCCGGCGAGGCTCGGGCGACGAGGGGTTTTATCAGCTCGATTTCGCCGAAAGCGAGGAGCTGAAACGTGAGGTGCCGGTCACCTGGAAGCCGGTCGTTCCCGGTTCGCTCATCGGCAAACGCATCGCCATCGACCCCGGCCACATCGGCGGCGACTGGGCAAAAATGGAGGAGCGCTGGTTTAAGGTCGGCGACACCACTCCCGTCGCGGAGGGCGACATGACGCTGCTCGTGGCCCGGAAGATTGCGGCCCAACTCCGCTCTGCCGGTGCCCTCGTGGCGCTCGTTCGCGACGACAACCAGCCGCTGACGCCGATTCGACCCGAGATTCTCACCGAGGAAGCGACCGAATCGCTCCAGCTCAAAGGCGTGAAGGACATCCATCCGACTTACAGTGGAATCAGCGATTCGCAGAAGCAAAACTCCATTCAATGGGAAGCCGAGCGGCTGTTTTATCGCGTGAATGAGATTCGCGCCCGGGCCAAGCGCAACAACGAGGTGCTAAAGCCCGACCTCACGATCTGCATTCATTTCAACGCCGAGGCCTGGGGCGACCCGACGCTGCCATCGTTTGTGGAAAAGAATCACCTGCATTTGCTGGTCAATGGCCAGTATGGAGCCGACGAACTGGCCTACGACGACGTGCGGCTGGAAATGCTCGAGAAATTGCTCAGTCAGACGATTAATACCGAACTCGCCCTCTCGGCCACGGTCGCCCGCAGTCTCGCCGTGGCCACGCGCCTGCCGCCCTACGAATACACCACGCCCAACGCCCTCAAAGTGCCCGGCAGCGACTACGTCTGGTATCGCAACCTCCTCGCGAACCGCCTTTACCGGAACCCGACGCTCTACCTGGAGCCCTATGTGATGAACAATTTGGACACGTTTGACCGCATCCAGATGGGCGATTACGAAGGCACCCGCGACGTGAATGGCGTCCAGCGCAAAAGCATTTTCAACGAATACGCCGATGCCGTGGCCGATGCGTTGAAGGGCGTGCCAGCCACACCGCCGGAGTAGGCGTACTCAGTCGGGAGCGCACGCGTCTCGCGTGTTCCAGCGGACGTCTCGTCCGATGGCGAGAACCGCCCTTTCGCGAGACGCAAAAGGGAACACGCGAGACGCGTGCTCTCCCGAAAACGTCCCCGATCAGAGATATTTCGCCCGCAGGTAGGCCAGATGATACTTCGGATTCGTCGTCTCCCCAGTCGCGGCCTGCATGATTTCCGGAGCGAGCAACGTCTGCCCATGACGATGAATATTCTGCCGCAGCCATTGCAGGAGCGGGTCGTAATTACCCAGAGTCAGCTCGTCTTGGAGGTGAGGGATTTTCGTTTCCGCCGTGGCCATGAGTTGCGAGGCGTTCAGATTTCCGAGGGTGTAAGTCGGGAAATAGCCAAACCCGGCGAAGCTCCAATGGACGTCTTGCAGGCAGCCGCGGGCGGCGTCGGGCACGCGGAGTCCGAGCGATTTCTGGAAAAGTTCGTTCCATGCGGATGGAAGTCCGGCCACCTCGAGGTCGCCGCGCAGAAGGGCCGTTTCGAGGGTAAACCGCAGCATGATGTGCAGGTCGTAGGTCATTTCGTCGGCCTCCACTCGAATGAAACTCGGCTGCACCGACTGCGTCGCCGCGGTGATGTCCTCCGGCTCGAAGTCGCGCAAATCGGGAAACCGCGCGAGGGCGTCGTCGGTCCAGCGCTGCCAAAACGTGCTGGAGCGACCGATGTGATTTTCCCACAACCGCGACTGGCTTTCGTGGATTCCATTGGAACTCGCCGTGCCGCTGGGCAGGCCAAATTGGTCCTGCGGCAGCCCGAGTTCGTAGAGCGCGTGGCCGGTTTCGTGGAGCACGCTATATAAAGAGGAGAGAAAGTCCGACTCGTCGTAGCGCGTGGTGATGCGGATGTCGCGCGGCCCGGCGGTGAGGCAAAATGGGTGCGCCGTGACGTCGATGCGACCTGCATTGAAATCATACCCGAGCGCCTCCGCCACATCGCGGGCAAAGGCGGCTTGGTCAGCGGCGGGAAACGTGCCATCGAGGCGCTGGAGCGGGCGGTGCTGGTTTTTCCGTTCGTTAAGCAGGGCGATCAGCGGCGGGCGCAACTCGGCAAACAAACTCGTGAGCTGGGCCGTGGTGATGCCGGGTTCGTAGGATTCGAGGAGCGCGTCGTAGCGTTCGCCGTCGGAGGAATAACCCCAGAAATCGGCCAAGGTGCGCGAGTGGTCGAGGAGTCGGGTCAGGCTCGGCTGGAAGAGGGAGAAATCGTTTTTCTGCCGGGCCTCGACCCAGGTGACGTGGCCGCGGGATTTCTCACGTTCCAACGTCTCGACAAACTCGACTGGAACCCGCGTGGCGCGTTCGTAACGTCGCTGCCAGCGGGCGATGTTCGCGAGTTCAATGGAACCCGACTCGTAGCCGTGGTCGGCGGCGGCTTTCAACCAGTCGCCGACTTCGGGCGCAATGAAAAGCCGGTGCGATTGCCCAGTCAGGTAGGCGAGTTGCTGCCCGCGATAATCGGCGGCGGACTTGGGAAGAACCGTCTCCTGGTCCCATTGCAGGACGTTGGAGGTGTTGTCGATCAGAGCGATCTCGCGGGCGCGTTCAGCGAGTTTTTCGTAGGCGTTCGGCATGGGCGGCAGTGGTGTTTTTAGAATAAAAAGCTGCCGCACGGTCGGGGACGACCGTTTTCAGATGGGGGCTGAATCTTGCCGGCGCGGCTTACTTTCCGGCGAGAAGTTCTTTTTCGGCCTGAATCCAATCACTGGCGGAATCGCCGGGCAGGCCGTTTGCGATGCGGCGCTGTGCGACGAAGTAGGCCTGTGTCTGGATTTCCGCGTGAGTCGGAGCTTTCTTGGCGGCAGGCTTCGCCTTGGGAGCGGAGACGGCGGCCTTGGCGGCAACGACTTTGGCAGCGACCGGTTTCTTGGCGACCACTTCCTTCACAGGAGCGACTGGTGCCACGGCTTTGGCTGCTGATTTCACGGCCGGCTTCGCGACTGGCGCAGCGGCTTTGGTAACGGCCTTTACAGGCTCGACGACGGCTGGTTTAACGATTTTTTTTCCCATAATACGACTTTCTTCTTTCTGTTTGAGGGTCCACCCAAAGGACCACACGCGTTGTCTTATATCTGAAAACGCCGGGGACGGAAGAAAAAAGATTCCCGCTTGGTTTCAAGGTGGGCTGGGCTACTTTCCGCCATGAAATCGTTCTTCCTGCGCTGGATGGTGACGGCGGTGTCCGTGCTGGTCGCGGCCCAACTCCTCGACGGGATTACCTACACGAGTTGGGTGGCATTGTTATTGGCGGCGCTGGTTTTGGGGCTGCTGAATGCGCTGGTGCGTCCGGTGCTGCTGCTTTTGAGCCTGCCGTTCATTCTCGTGACGATGGGCCTTTTTATCCTAATCGTAAACGCGGCGGTGCTAAAGCTGACCAGCGGACTGACGCCAGGTTTTCAAGTGACCGGGTTTTGGACGACGGTTTTCGGTTCCATTATTATCAGCACGGTGTCGTGGTTGTTAAGTGCGCTGTTTCAGGATGAAAACAAACGGGTGCGAGTGATGACGAACGCGTCGCAAATCCGCGGGATGAAGCAAGCGCAGGGGCGGGTGATCGAGTGAGGACGCCCTTTGAGCGGCTCGCGCCCGGAGCGGTCGGAGTGAAAATTTGCGGGATTACCAATGCGGCAGACGCGGGCATGGCGATCGAGGCGGGCGCGGACGCGTTGGGGTTTAATTTCTATGCGGACTCGAAGCGATTCGTGGCATTGGAAACGGAGCGTCACTGGCTGGAAAAGGTGCCAGATTCTGTGCTTCGCGTAGCCGTCGTGGTGAATCCGACCCGCGACGAGGCGATGCGTCTGCTAGAGGAGCCGTTCCTCGACGCGATCCAGTTGCATGGCGATGAAACGGTCGATTTTGCGAAAGCTCTCTCATCCGCGAGTGAGAAAATGGTGATCAAGGCTCTGCGCGTGCAAAATGCCGAATCTTTGCGCGCCGTGGCGGACTTTGAGGAATTTCCAGTGTTGCTCGACGCGTTTGCCGGAAATGAACGAGGCGGAACCGGGCATACATTTGATTGGAACTGGATTCAGGCCGCCCCGGAAACCGAACGGCTGCTGCTTTCTGGAGGGTTGACTCCGGAGAATGTGGCCACGGCTTTGCGACTCACAAAATTGCGATACGTCGATGTGGCGAGCGGAGTTGAGGAAAATCCCCGGCAAAAAAGCGCCGGGGAAGTGCGGCAATTCGTCGCCGAAGTGCGGAAATCAGCGAGTTAGGCCCGACTCGCATCTCTTTTCTGCGAAAGAAACCGCCCAATTCGGGGCTTTATTCGCAAATGCAAGAGGCTGCAATTTCTTCTGACTCCGGGAACAGGGTTGGTCTGCTTTCTGCTTAAAAGGATTGTGCAAACCGCAAACCTTAGAAAGCAGCACGCCATGTTTACCCGAATCCGAAATATCTCCACACTGGGCGCCTTCAGTTCCCTGTGCCTGTTGTTCCCCCTCATCACTTCAGCCCAGGAAGTCGCCTCGCCGACCGCTTCACCGAAGCTCGTCTCTGGCCTCCTCCAGCCGAAAACTCCCCAAGCACCTACACCCACCGCTCCGGTGCCCACGCCGCCAGCGGCTCCCGAGCCGAGCCTCACTCCGGCCATTCCCACGACTGCGGAAGCGCCTGCGACTTTGCAGGCTCCGGCTCCTGTGGATGTGCCCAATAACGAAATTCCCGCAGCCATCGAGCCTCCCATTGGCGGAGCTGCCTCCGACATGGCTCCAGATACGGCTGCAACTCCTGCCGGAGAAGCAGGTCTTCCCCCGCTGAGTACGAGCGAAACATCGACCGTCGCTTCCGGCGGGGCCAAGCCTCGTGAGTTCCAAGGCGATGAACTCGGTCAGGTGCTGCGTTTGCTTGCCCGCCAGGCCAAGATCGATCTCGTGGTTGGCGAGAGCATTCAAGGAACAGTGACGATGCGCCTCGAGAACAAGACGGCGATGCAAGCCATCCAGATCATCGTCCAAGACAAGGGCCTCTATATGTATGAGACCGACGGCACGTTTTTCATCAAGACCGAGGCAGAGAAGAAAAAAGAGCCGACCGACGCTGGTTTCTACACCTTCAGCTACGGCCGCGCCGATGCGTCTGCCGCGCTGCTCCAAGCGCAAATCCTGAGCGGCATCCCGCCGCAGATCGATCCTCGCACGAACACGATTTTCTACCGGGAATTTAAGTCGAACATGGCCACCATTGCAGCGTTTCTCCAGCTCATCGATAAGCCCACCCGCCAAGTGATGATCGAAGCGCGCCTCGTGGAAGTCACTGCTAATCCGAAGCAAGCCTACGGAGTCAACTGGGGCGGCGTTTTTGGTAGTTCATCCCAAGCTCAGACCCTTCGCTACGGTGGTGTAACACCTGGCACATCCAAGTATGATCCAACCGGAACCTTTCTTGTTGGTGACAAGCCGCCCACATTGACTACTGCTGATGGCAAATTTCAACCTACAGACTTCTATGAGGCCGCAGGTTTGGGTAGCAACAAGTTCAATTCCATTGGCAATCAGTTTGCGATTTTGAGTATTCCGTCCATGTCCCTGACGATGCGCCTTTTGAACGAGGATCAGGATGCCGAGTTCCTCGCCAACCCTCGGATCGTCACTGCTGACAACCAGGAAGCCACGATCAAAATTGTCCGCAGCCAACCGGTTCCTCAACTGAACTTCAACGAGCAGACGGCGACTGCGGTCTTCGGTGGATTTGAAGAAAAGGAATACGGCAACAAGCTGGTCGTGAAACCCTCCATCAATAAAGACGACTTTGTGACTCTCTCGGTCAAACCCGAGATCAGCAACAAAGTCTCCGACGCTCAATTCACCATCAGCGGTGCCACGGTGTTCAGCCCGATCATCGATACACGCACCTTGGAATCGAATGTTCTTATCAAGAGCGGCGATACACTGGCCATCGGCGGTCTCTTACAGGATGAAAGTAGCAAACAGCGCTCGAAGGTTCCAGTCTTGGGCGACATTCCCGGCTTAGGCTACCTCTTCCAAGAGAAGATTAATTCCAAGACCAAGCGCAACCTGCTCGTCTTCGTTACTCCCACGATCATTCAGCAGGGCTACGGCACCGGATTGGAAGACCAGGTTTCTGGCCTGAGCAACAGCGGCGAGGAATTCGCCGATCCAAATGGCTGGAGAAACAACGCCAAAGGCTCGATCCGCATCCTCCCGACTTCCAATCGGACCGCCGCAGCTAGCATTCCGGCCCCGGGCATTCCCAAGCAGCCGAAGCGGGTCAAATCCAGTTCGACCACCATCACCACGACGAATTATCGCGGGAAATAATTGATCGACAGACTCCGCTCTGAATAAATGAACGCCCCGGCCTGAGTGAGGCCGGGGCGTTTTCATTTTCTCACACCTCATTTATGTCCAACTCCTATCAAATCGCAGTTCTCGCCGGCGACGGCATCGGCCCCGAAGTCATGACCCAGGCCCGGCGCATCCTCGACAAAGTCGCGGAAAAATTTGCACTCGACTTCCATTTCACTGAGCACAACGTCGGCGGCATCGCCATCGACGTCGAGGGTGAGGCGCTTCCGCAAACGACCCTCGCGGCCTGCGAAAAAAGCCACGCCATCCTTTTCGGCAGCGTCGGCGGACCCAAATGGGAATCGCTCCCGCCCAATTTGCAGCCCGAGCGCGCCGCCCTTCTGCCGCTCCGAAAACATTTCGGGCTCTTCGCCAACCTGCGCCCCGCGCTTTGCTTCCCGGCGCTCACCCATGCGTCGCCCATTCGGCCCGACCTCGTAGCGGGCGGATTCGACGTTCTGTGCGTCCGCGAACTCACCGGCGGCCTCTATTTTGGCCAGCCGAAAGGCACCGAAATGCGCGACGGCGAACCGGTCGCCATCGACACCATGATCTACAAAAAATCCGAGATCGTGCGCATCGCCCACATTGCGTTCAAAGCCGCCCAAGGCCGGAGTAAAAAGCTCACTTCCATCGACAAAGCCAACGTTCTCGAAAATGGCGTTCTCTGGCGTAAAACCGTCACCGAAGTCGCCGCCGAATATCCCGATGTGACTTTGAGCCACCTCTACGTGGACAACGCCGCGATGCAGCTCATCAAACAGCCGAAAAGCTTCGACGTCGTCCTCGCGGAAAACCTTTTCGGCGACATTTTATCCGACGAAATGGCCATGATCACCGGTTCCCTGGGCATGTTGCCCAGCGCCAGCCTTGGCAAAATCAACCCCGCAACCTCGCTTCCCTTCGGTCTCTACGAACCCAGCGGCGGCACCGCGCCCGACATCGCGGGCAAGGGCATTGCCAATCCCATCGCGCAAATTCTCAGCGCCGCCATGTTGCTCCGCCACTCGCTCGGAGAAGAAACCGCCGCCCTCGCCATCGAACGTGCCGTTCGCCAGAGCATCGACGACGGCTTCCGCACCGGCGACATCTGGAGCGAAGGCACGACCCGCGTCGGCACCGCTGCCATGGGCGACGCCATTCTGGAGCGCCTCTAAAAAAATTTCACACGGAGGCACGGAGCTCACGGAGAAAAAGAGGGAATAAAAGCGCCTCATTTCCTCCTCCGTGAACTCCGTGTTTCTCCGTGCGACCTCAAACCTCTTGCTGCTGCCTTGCAACCGGAGTAGTGCTTGCCCCATGCAACCGATTGTTAATTGCGAAGAATTCATCGGCAAAACGGTTGGCCGCAGGAATCCCTCTGGTGTTTTGCAGGCAAAACGCTCCGAAACCGAAGCCAATAAACAATGGCAAAACGCAGGCATCGGTCTGCGTGTGAAGAGAGGCGTCTATCGTTTCAAAAGCCATGAGGAGGCTGACCAATGGCTGATGGACCATTTGACCCGGATACCGGCGAACTGATTCCTCGCGATCCTTCATTGGAGGATCTGGCGGCGCTCTGCCGGGAGCTAACTTCCCAAGGAGCCACTTACATCGTCGTAGGCGGATTTGCCATTCGTGCCAACGGCTACCCTCGGCACACCGGCGATGTGGACCTCCTCATCGACGCCAGTCTGGAAAACGAAGCCCGCGTTTTCGCCGCTCTCGCCACTCTGCCCGACGGCTGCGTGCGCGAACTCGATCCCGGCGATGTGGCTAAATTTACCGTCGTGCGTGTGGCCGACGAAATCCTCATTGACCTCATGGCCAGCGCCTCGGGCATCGACTACGCCGAAGCCTCCAAAAGCGTCGTCATTCACGAGATCGACGGCGTAGCGATTCCCTTTGCCAGCCCGGAACTGCTGTGGCGCATGAAATCGCGCACCGGACGCGAAAAAGACCGGGGCGATCTGTATTTTCTCCGCCAATGGTTCGCCGCGCGCGGCCAGACGCCGCCAGAAGTCTAGGTTTTTAACCGCCAGATGTCCCAGAGCATCTGCAGGCTGTCGTGGATGATGTGGACTTTGCTCGCGGTCGAGTTGCGCCATTCCACAGGAAGATCAGCCATGCGGTAGCCGCGTTGGCGGGCGAGCAGGAGAATTTCCACATCGAAGGCGAATCCATCGATCGTCTGCGCTGCAAAAAGATCCCGCGCCGCCTTGCGCCGAAACGCCTTGAACCCGCACTGCGTGTCGCGCAGCGGAATCCGCGACATCATTCGCACGAGGTGATTGAACGTCTGCCCCATCGAACGCCGCAGCCAGCCTTGCGCCGCCACGATGTCGCTCCCGGCGTGCTGCCGGTTGCCGACCAAAATGTCGATCTCCCGATTCGACTCAAACTCCGCTGCAAACACCTCCACCGTCGCCACCGGCACGCTCAGATCCGCGTCCATGAAAAACACGATTTTGCCCTGCGCCGCGAGCATCCCGCGTTTCACGGCGTAACCTTTGCCGCGTTGCACGTCATTCGCCAGCACGCGAAATTGAGGGTGCTTTTTCGCAAACGACTCCGCCAGCGCCAGCGTCGCGTCGGTGCTTTTTTCAACGGCCAGAATCACTTCCGCACTTTTCCCAGCGACAAACTCCGCCAGCACCGCCAGCGTCCCCGGCAGCCGCGATTCCTCATTAAAAGCCGGAATCACAATGGACAAACTGGGGTGATTTTCCGGTAACATGCGCGAGATGCCACTAGTAGCCAACGACTCTGCCAAGTCCAAAGAAAATGTCGTCCCGCGCTGGATTCCGTGGGTCATCCTGCTTGTGGCCGCGTTCTTCCGCATCGCCTGGCTCGACATTAAACCGGCCCATTTCGACGAGGGCATCAATGGCTGGTTTTGCGATCAGATGACGAAAAATGGCTGCTATCAATACGATCCGACCAACTACCACGGGCCGCTCCATTTCTACGTCGAGTTTCTGTCGCTGACCATGTTCGGACGCAACCTCTGGGCGCTGCGAATACCCGTTGTGTTAGTCGGCCTGCTAACCATCTGGATGGCCTGGGCGTTTCGCCGACACTTCGGAGATCGGGCGGCGGCCATCGCTGCGGCGGGCCTGGCCGTCTCTCCGGGGTTTGTCTTTTATCAGCGCTACGCCATTCACGAAACGTGGCTCGTCCTCTTTCTCATGCAACTCACCTGGGGCATCCTGGAAATGGTTAGTCGAGGGAGCCCTCGTGGGATGTTGGCAGTCGTGATCGGCGCGACGGGTTGCATCCTAACCAAGGAAACTTACGCCATCCATTTCGTCGCCATCGGACTTGCATTTCTATCTTACTCGATCTGGCAACGCGCCATTCCAGTGAGACCCGAATGGGAAACATCGCGACAACACTGGAGTCGGGATCAATTCTGGAAATACCTAGCCTTCGCCGTCTTTGCGGTGATTTTTTTCTACTCCGGCAACTTCTTCTACTGGAAAGGATTGAAAGGAATCTTCAGCACTTTCCTCACTTGGACCCACACTGGCATGGACAGCGCCGGCCACGCCAAAAAGGATCAGCAAATCGGCCCATTCAACTACTACTGGCTCTGGCTCGGATGGAAGTTTGAGCCGCTAATGTTAGCTGGTGTGGCAGCGAGTCTGGTCACACTCTGGCGCTCGACCGGCCCGGCCCGCTGGCTGGCGCTCTATGCATTGGCCGCGCTCTGCGGCTACTCGATCATCGCCTACAAAACGCCGTGGTGCGTGATCTCCATTGCCTGGCCGTTTTATCTGCTGAGCGGAATCGGACTCGACTGGATTTTGCGCCTGCGCTGGACGTTTCTAACCTGCGTGCTAACCACAGCCGCCTTTAGTTTTTCCGTCGCGAGAACTATCGAACTCAACTACCGCAAGTTTGACGACGACAAGCTGCCCTATGTTTACGTGCAGACTTATCGCGATGTTAACAAAGTGCTGGAACCCATCGACTCCCTGCTGCGGCGCGATCCGTCGCGAATGAACATGCGCGGGCAGATGCATCTCGATAGTTACTATCCGCTGCCGTGGTATTTCGGCGGCTTGAACCACGTGTATTGTCCGAAACCGGGCGTGTATCAGGCGGATGAAGATTCGGAATTTCTCATCTGCGACTCCGACAAAGTGGACGAGCTCGCCGGGCATTTGCAGGAAGCCTACTACCTCGTGCCTTTCCGTTTGCGCTCGGGTCAGGAGCCGTGCACCGCGCTTTTCAACGCTGCGGTGTTTGGTCCAGAGTTTGGGGATCGCGAGCCGGATCTGACGGCGAAGGAAGCGGAGTAAATTCCCCGGGAGCGCACGCGTCTCGCGTGTCCCAGCGGACGTCTCGTCCGATGGCCTGGAACAGCTTTGAGGCGAGACACCTCAAAGATCACGCGAGACGCGTGCGCTCCCTAAAAACTTCCGCTGCTACGGGAGCTTGTAGATTTCGCCCCAGTCCTCTGTGGCGATCAACTCGCTGGTTAGCACCCATGGTTTCTCGCTGGCGGGCCAGGTCTTTTCCTCTTCCAAGCCCCAGAAGATGTAGTGGACACCGAGAAATTTGGCGGCGTCCTGCCAGTCGTCGGCGCCGGTCATGAGACGATCCATGGCGCGTTTCTCGGCCTCGTAGGGAATGCCGTGGCCGACCATGTGACCGTGGTAGCCGAGAGCGAGCCGACGACCGGCGAAGACAAGCGGATGCGCGTAACCGGGGGCGGAGGCAAAGGTTTCCAGGATGGGAATGTCTTCCACGGCTTGCGCGACGCTGAGGACGACAGATTGATCGGCGATGTCGTAGCCTTTCTCGGTGGAGGCCAATCCGCCGCAGAGTGAAATGAAACCCGAACCAAAAAAAAGCAGGCAAACGGGCACTCGGACTAACATCGGCGTTCTCACCAGAAGCGAAGTCCAGAGATAGGGCAGGAGCACGATGAGACTCCACATCATGAGCTTCGTGTTGTCCCATTCCCACGGGGAGAATTGGACGAACAATGTCGCGACTAACATCCCCAGCGCCGGTCCCACGAAGAGCCAGGCCGCGCGGTCGGGGCGGCGGACTAACATGACGATCAAACCCGCGATGAGAAATGGGAGCGCGCCGAAATTCTCCAGCCAGTATGTCGCGGAAAAGTGTGCGCCCTGCATCCAGCCGGGGTGCCAGGCGAGCCCACCTGCGGCGTGGAAATTATCGGTGAGCTTCAGCATCAGAAGCGTCGCGGGGAGAAACGCGGCGGCGATCAGCCACCAGAACCGGCGGCGGTTTTTTCCAAAGACGGCAAGGCTGGCTAACATCGCGGAGAGAAAAAGAAACGTGTGGATGTGAAAGAGTGGCATCGTGGAATAGATGAGACATTCCAGCCAGAGCGGCAGCGGATTTTTGAGCGGAGTTTCATTCGACTCAGCGGACTGCGTTTGCCGCCAGTGGGTTAGCAAAAGCAGGCCGGCGGGCAGGGCGTAGAGGAAGCCGCGCTGGGTGACGAAGAGCGCGAGCGGGAGGCTTTTCCAATCGAGGTCTTGCTGGTAGTCGAGCCATTTGCCGGTGGTGAAAATGGCGAACCCGGCGACGCTGCCATTGAAGAGAAACCCGGCGACGCCGAACGCGCGTCCCCAGCGATAGAGCGCGATGCCGGTCGCGAGCGCCCCGGCGAGTCCGGTGACGATGAGGGCGTTGAAGAGCGGGACGCCGAGGACATCGAGCAGGGCGTTGAAGTAATCGATGCCAAACGGGTAGCCGATCGAGGAGTGCGCGTGGATCGGGTTCACCGGCCAGAGCGGCGCGCCGTGGGAGAAAAAACGGATGTATTGGATGTGCAACGGGAGGTCGCCTAGGTTGTTGCGCGAGAGGACGGCGATCTGGTCGCCTTTGAGAAAGATGAGCCAGAGGAAGGCGCGCAGGGCAAAGAGGACGAAGGCGATGGCGGCGGCGCTTTTCCAGAGCCAGAAGTCGTTGGATGTGGGGCTGAGGGAGCGGAGGTTGGTTTTCCAGAGGGTGAGGCCGGTGGCGACGGAGCCGAGGGCGAGCGCGATGGCGGCATTCGAGGCATGGAGGCCGGAGATCGAGAGCGAAAGGGCGATGAGGGTGCTGAATGCGATGAAGCTCACCGTGGCGACCCAGTAGTTTTCGAGAATGTGGCGGACGAGACGCATATCGGCGCAAGGTATCGCAAGTTGGTCGGCGTTTGGCGCGAGGAAAATGCAACTCGACTCGTGGCGGCGCGCGTTTTTTTATTGGACCCCATGCGACGCTTCCTCCTGACGATTCTCCCGCTGTTCCTGTTGATGAATGTCCTCTGCGCCCGCGACGCGCGGGAGGATCAGCGGATCGAGTATTTGCTGCAATCGGTCGCGTCGATGAAGGGCGGCGTCTTCATTCGCAATGGCTCGGAATACAGCGCGTCGGAGGCGGTGGCGCACCTGAAATTAAAGCTCAGCAAGGGCGGCGAGCGGGTGAAAACGGCGGAGGATTTCATCGCCGGGTGCGCCAGCAAGTCGTCGTTCAGCGGGACGCCTTACCAGATTCGGCTGCCGGATGGAAAGACGGTGGAAACCGGCCCGTATTTCCTAGGAAAACTGCGGGAGTTTGATCGGGATCACCCGAAGCAGGCGGCAAAATAGCGAGCCAATCACCAGGAACTGCGCGGAGCATTGTGGAAAGTCGCAGTGGCATTTGCGGGACTGCGCGGCGCATTGTGGAAAGTTGCAATGGCATTTGCGGGACTGCGCGGAGCATTGCGGAAAGTCGCAATGGCATTTGCAGGGCTGCGTGAGACCTGGTGGGTTTTTGCGAAGCCGATCCGGCCCCAATGATCGAGCGCCTGTGAAGGCCTCAGAGCGTCAGTTATGCCGCCAAAAGCTCATTCCAGCGCGTGAGCTCGCTCTGGATGTTCTCCGGCGACGGTGCGCCAATGCCTTGGCGGGCGGCGAGGGAGGCTTGGGGGTTGAGGATGGTGTAAATGTCTTCCTCGAAGGCACTGGAACTCGACTGAAAATCGGCCAGCGAGAGGTCGGCTAGGCCGCAATTGCGTTCGTTGCAGAGGGCAACCAACCCGCCCACGATCTCGTGCGAATGACGAAACGGGACGCCACGTTTCACCAAATAATCGGCCAGATCGGTGGCGATGAGGTTCCAATCGTCGGCGGCAGCGGCCATGCGGGCGGTGTTGACGCGCGCCTCGGACATCATGCCGGCGAAGACTTCGAGGGCGTTTTTGACGGTATCGATGGAGTCGAAGATGGGCTCCTTGTCCTCCTGCATGTCGCGATTGTAGGTCATCGGGAGGCCCTTCAACGTGGTGAGGAGGGAGAGGAGATTGCCGTAGAGTCGGCCGGTTTTGCCCCGAGTCAGCTCGGCGACGTCGGGGTTTTTTTTCTGCGGCATGAGGCTGGAGCCGGTGGTGTAGGCGTCGCTGAGGGTGACGTAGCCAAACTCGGCGCTGGCCCAGAGAATGACGTCCTCGCTGAGGCGCGAAAGATGCATGCCGATGAGGGCGAGGGCGTTGAGGAGTTCGACGGCGAAATCGCGGTCGCTGACGGCGTCCATGCTGTTGTGGGTGACGCTGTCGAAGCCGAGCAAGTTGGCGATGTAAGTCCGGTCGAGGACGATGGTGGAACCCGCGATCGCGCCGGAGCCGAGCGGGAGCGAATTCATCCGACGAGCCGTGTCAGTGAGCCGGGAGTCGTCACGCGAAAACATCTCGATGTAAGCCAACAAATGATGCGCAAAATAAACGGGCTGGGCGCGTTGCAGGTGGGTGTAGCCGGGGAGGATGGCGTCGGCGTTTTTTCCGGCGAGTGCTAATAGACTCTGCTGCAAGGTGCGGAGTGCGGCTTGAATGTGGACGATCTCGTCGCGCAGATAGAGCCGCAAGTCGGTCGCGACCTGGTCGTTGCGGGAACGCGCGGTGTGGAGTTTCGCGCCCGCCGAGCCGATGCGCCGGGTGAGCTCGGCCTCAATGTTCATGTGGACGTCTTCGAGGGCGGTATCCCATTGGAAATGTCCCGCGTCGATGTCGGCCTCGATGCCGAGCAGGCCGTCCTTGATTTGCTGCAACTCTGCAGGCGTCAGGAGTCCGGCTTTTTCCAACGCCGAAGCGTGCGCGATGGACCCCTGAATGTCGTGACGATACAACCGCCAGTCGAAGGAGATGGATTCCGAGAAAGTGCGGAGAGAATCCGCCGTCGATTGCTTAAAACGTCCGCGCCACATGACCGGAGTTAGGCAGGAATGAGGCGCTTCTGGCAAGTGCCGACGCGTTGCAACTCGTCGCAGTGCGCTTCGATGCGGATCATTTTTGCCTCGGGCGAGAAGCCGAGCCGCTTCGAGATGCAGTCTTCCATGGTGTTGATCCCGATGTCTTCAAACTCGACGATGCGGTCGCAATCGACGCAGATGAGGTGATTGTGATGCGGGTGATCGACGAAATTCGGGTCGTAGTATTTGAAGTCGCGGCCAAAGTCCATTTCGCGAAGCATTCCGCTCTGCACGAGGATCGGGAGGGTGCGGTAAACGGTGGCGCGGGAGACGGATTTGTCGAGTTTGCGCGCCATGAGGAGGAGATCCTCGGCGGTGTAATGTTCGTTGGTGGAAAACGCCGCCTCGACGATGGCATCGCGCTGGGTGGTGCGGCGGAAGCCTTTTTCCTTGAGGAAAGCCTCCATACGTTCACGAGTCAGCGGGTCCATTGTTTGCGACTATAATTTACGAGAGAATCGAGTCAACCACGGACGCCCGTCTCCTGTGAGGGGACTGGAACTCGAATGAAAACCGTCGCCTTTCGGCTTGTTCGCGCGCCGTTTTTAGGCTAGATACTTCGCCCTCTTCAAAAAACTTATGAGCACGACCCCTGCCGCAGACATTATTCATTCCATTAGCATGGCCGCCGAGCGCGGTGAAGTCATGAACGGGGCGGAAATCCTCGTCGCCTGCATGGAACGCGAAGGCGTGGACACCATTTTTGCCTATCCGGGCGGCGCTTCCATGCCGATCCACCAGGCGCTGACGAAATCGACTAAGATTCGGACCTTGCTCCCGCGTCACGAGCAGGGCGGCGTGTTTGCGGCGGGCGGTTATGCGCGGGCGACGGGTCGCGCGGGTGTCTGCATGGCGACCTCGGGACCGGGCGCGACGAACCTCGTTACGGGCATCGCGGATGCGTTCATGGATTCGATTCCGCTGATCGCGATTACGGGTCAAGTGCCTCAGGCGATGATTGGGCGCGGGGCGTTTCAGGAGACGGATGTCTTTGGAATGACGCTGCCCATCGTGAAGCACAATTACCTCGTTTGGGACGTGAATGAGATCCCGCGCATAGTAAAGGAGGCGTTTTACATTGCCCAAAGCGGTCGTCCGGGTCCGGTTTTGATTGATGTTCCAAAAAACATCCAGAACTCCCGCACGCAGCCGGTTTTCCCGGTGAATATCGATCTGCGCGGTTATCAGCCGAGTCCGAAGGCGGACGATCTGGCTTTGAACGAAGTCATCGGCATGATCGCCGCGGCCAAGCATCCGATGATCTATTGCGGCGGTGGAATTATTTCCGGCGAAGCGTCGGCGGAGTTGCTGGAATTTGTTGAGCGTTCGCAAATCCCAGTCGCGACGACTTTGATGGGTATCGGCGGTTTTCCCGAAACGCATGAGCTGTCGCTGAAATGGCTGGGCATGCACGGGACGGTTTACGCGAACAACGCGGTGAACGAGGCCGACTTGCTGCTGGCTATCGGCGTGCGTTTTGACGACCGCGTGACGGGCAAAATCGAGACGTTTGCCGAGCACGGCACGATTGTTCACATCGACATCGACAACTCGGAGATCAACAAAAACAAAGTCGTGCGCCTGCCGATCTTGAGCGACGTGAAGTACGCCCTGACTCGACTGAACGAGTTGCTCGCCAAGAGCGGTCGCGAGAGGGTAAAAACCGGTTTTACCGCGTTCCCAGACTGGTATATCCAGATCAACTCTTGGAGAAAAGAATTCCCGTTTTGTTTCAAAGACACCGAGGAACTCATCCAGCCGCAATATCCGATTCAACTCCTTTGCGAGATGACCAAGGGCGAGGCGATCATCACGACCGGCGTGGGTCAGCATCAAATGTGGGCCGCGCAACATTACGACTACGATAAACCCCGGACTTTGATCACCTCCGCCGGCCTCGGCACGATGGGCTTCGGCCTGCCCGCCGCCATTGGAGCCAAAGTCGCGTTTCCCGACAAGGAAGTCATCGACATCGACGGCGACGGCTCGTTTTTGATGAACGTTCAGGAGCTGGCCCTCGCTCATATCGAGAAGATCGCCGCCAAAGTCATCATTCTAAACAACCAATACCTCGGCATGGTCGTGCAATGGGAAGACCGCTTCTACAAGAGCAACCGCGGCCACACTTTCCTCGGCGACCCGGACGATTTGGAGCGCATTTATCCCGATTACCCGACGATGTGCGCCGGGTTTGGCGTCACTTGCGAGCGCGTCATTCACAAGAAAGACCTCCGCGCCGCCATCCAGCGGATGCTCGATTCCAAGGAATGTTACGTCCTCGACGTCATGGTTCCCTACACCGAGCACGTGTTGCCGATGATTCCGAGCGGCGGGAGCTACAAGGACGTCATCACTGAGGGCCGCGACACGTTGCAGGCCGGTTCGGGTTTGTAAAACCGCGCCCCGGCGGCCTTCGTGATTCTAAAGGGCGTCCAGAACGAGTTGGGGAGTAATGACTTCAGGCAGCACTCGAGGAGACAGGGTGCGGTCAGCAGGGTAGATGATGTAGAGAGGCACGCCCGCGCGTCCGTAGTGTTTGAGGACTTTGGTAATGGCGGGATCGCCGCTGGTCCAGTCGGCTTCAAGAAAGAAGATGTGGCGGTCACGAAAAGCAGACTGAACGGCAGCGGAGTCGATGGTGAGACGTTTATTCGTTTTGCAGGAGAGGCACCAATCGGCGGTGAAATCGACGAAAACGGTCTGATCGGTGGCCAGTGCGGCGGCGAGTTGCGCGTCGAAACTAAGGGTGGATTTCGCAATTTCCCGCTTGGGTTGGAACCAGATGCAAGTGGAGGCGATGAGTCCGAGGACGATGACGAGAGCTATCGCACCAAAGCGTTTCAAGCCTGTTTTCACAGCAGGAGCCAGGAAGGTGCCGTAAATCCAAGCTCCCAAGCCGCAAAGGAGGAGTAGAGTGCCGAGAAAAGCGACGGCGTTGACGCCTAGTTGACGCCCTACGATCCAGATGAACCAGACGAGAGTGGCCAATAGTAGGAAGCCCATGAATTCCTTGAGGTGAACCATCCACATTCCGGGTCTAGGCAGGAAGCGCAGCCAGCGGGGATTTGCACAAATGAGCAGGTAGGGCGAGCTCATGCCGAGAGCGATGGCAGCAAAGACGGCAAGGAGTGACAGCGGGGGCTGGGTAAGGGCAAAAGCCAGTGTGGTTCCCAAGTAAGGCGCGGTACAGGGAGTGCCAAGGATGGTGGCAAACATGCCTTGAAAGAAAGCTCCACCATAGCCGTCGTTTCCGGCGGTATTGTCGAGTTTGGTAATGGTAGAGCTCGGCAATGTGATCTCGAAGACGCCAAGTAAATTCAGAGCGAAGAGAAAGATGAGAATGCAGAGGCCGATATTAAACCAAGGGTTTTGGAATTGCTGAGCCCAGACGATTTCACGTCCGGTAGAGCGAAGAATAAGTAGAACAACGGCGATACCCAGGAACCAGGCAAACATGCCTGCCGCAAAGGCGAGGCCAAGCCGCATAATCCGCTGCCGCGATTCCCCGGCTTGCTTAACGAAAGAAAACATCTTCAGCGAAATCACGGGAAGAACACAGGGCATGAGATTCAGGATCAACCCGCCGATAAAACCGAAGAGCAAGGCAGGGAGAAGAGTAAGGTTGGAGGTCGGCGGAACGGAGGGGGCGGTAATGACCTTGTTAGGAACAAGCGTCTTGTAGTGGGCAAAAAAAACATTATCGGGACTACTAAATACCTTGCCTGTGGTGAGATGAAGAGTGAGGTCCGCCTTGCCGGGCACACACATGTTTTTGCAGACTAGCCAGCTCGCTTGAGCGCCGATAGTGATCCCACTCTCGGGCAGCTTGGCGGGCGGAGTGACCGTGGCAAAGAGAAGGACTTCACCACTGTAAACATTTACTTGGAGATTGCCCTCTTCTTTAACAACATGATGCGCAGGCCACTGCAGATCACCGACTTGAAATCCAGCAGGCAGTGTCCAATCGATTTTTGTCGGCAAACCGGTGTCGCCGGGCAACCGCCAGTAGATGTGCCAACCGGGTGCCATAGTTAAAAGGACGCCGACTTGGAATGACTTTCCCGAAGCTATGCTGGTGGTGTCGGAAATGAGACGTGCATTAACTAGTGTTTGTCCTTCATAGATTTGGGTAGAAGCGCTGGCGAGCAGGCAAAAGAGCGCGACTAAAGAGAGCGCGAACTTTTTGGGGTCTAGTTTTAGTTTCATGTTAGGAGAAAAATGCATCAAAGGCTCACATAATTCCTCCTGAAAACTAACCTAATGAATTATTTGTGACAGTATTGTCACGAAGTGCCATTTCTAGTTCTTCCAGATGACAATATTGTCATGGCACTGTCATTTGTTTCCCTGGAAATGCCCACGAATGTGAGTCCGTAGCTTTAATGGAGCTACAGTTAGTAGAAGAATAAAAAAAACAGCAAAGAAACAAAACAAACAAACACAAAATGAAAAAACAAATAGCCAGCTATTTGGTGATCGGTGTGCTTTGCTGCGGGCACACGGTGAATGCAATGTATTCACCCAAAGTAGATACTAGTAATCAGATCATTGCGTCCGAAGGCAATGAAGCTCCTCCCAGCGGAGACCCTGGTTATGTTGAGGGTAATGGCTCTACTTCAGAAATGAGGAGAAGGCCGAAGCCGAAACCAAAACCGAAGCCACCAAAACCAAAACCGAAGCCAAAACCTCCGGTCTCAAAGCCTTCGTAAACGAGTGAGGATATAAAAATCTCGCCGTAGGATATTTCCTCCGAGGCAACGCCCAAAATTCCAGCGTGCAGGCTTTCATTCCTGCACGCTGGTATCCTGAAAGTCAGAAATTTCACAACTTAAAACCATGATTAACATCTCTTCCTTTAGCGCGCTGCCTTTTCAAATCCGGGTTTGGGCGCTGGTCGGCATGGTCTATCTATTTGTCATCTCAAGCGCCATTGCGGAGAACTTCTTTGACACACGCTACCAGTATTACCAGGAAGATCATAACCGCATCCGGGTGGATTCGGAGTATTCGCTCTTTAGCCTCGATATTAACGACACGCTGGTCCTCGACGGTTCTTTACTATATAGCGCGATCTCCGGGGCATCACCCACTGGCCTACCCGCTTGGACCAAGGGAGGTAACGTCCCTGTGGTGGAAATGCACGACAAGCGCTACGCCTTTACTCTGGGTCTAGCCAAACAATGGCAAAACCACACGATCGCTGCTGGATTCTCGTATAGCAATGAATCGGATTATATCTCCTATGGTTATTCTCTCCAGGATACTATTTCGCTTAATCAGAAGAATACCGATCTCGTCCTGGGATTTGCTATTTCGGACGACACAGTGGGAGCTAATGGCTCTGCGCTCAGTGCAGCCAAAAGAAGCTATGATGCCATTATCGGAATAAACCAGATTCTAACCCCCAACGATTTGTTAAGTGTCAATCTAACCTTGGGCTGGAAGCAAGGTTACCTGAGCGATCCTTACAAACGCACCTTATTCTCTGGGTTCTTCGACTACTACGGAACCATATATCCCTATGATTATGTGAAAGGCGATGTGAGGCCTGACCGAAAGTTCGAGCAGCTACTATTCGCCCAGTGGACACACTACATTTCTTGGGCCGATGCAAGCATGGAAACATCGTATCGCTTCGGCCATAACGATAGCGACATCTTTTCGCATACCGCCAGAATCGCATTTTACAAATCGTTTTTCGACGGGCGAGTAACCATTGGGCCTAGCTTTCGCTATTATCGACAAACAGCGGCCAGTTTCTACGACACTCAGTTTAAGGGAAATCCGAAATACTATTCCTCTGATTATCGCCTGTCTGCCGAGCAAACCTTTACCTATGGTTTGCAGGTGCGGGCTTACCCCATTAAAGCACTCAAGGACCGCCTCGCTTTGGATCTTGGCTATGAGCGCTATCTCATCGAGGGATTGGATCACAAGACATCGCAATCGGCCTATCCCGATGCCAACTCAATAACGGTCGGCATGCATTGGGGATTCTAACTTATTTCAAATGACTGGAATTGCTTCAGTAATAAACACGCCTCTCGCAGCAGCCGGAATAACGGAGTGCGCTGATGAATTTTATGAGATTGATTTCTATGCACTCGGTTCGCAGTGCCAGCTAATCTATGAAGCGGAGAACTTAGCCAAGGCAGAAGCCTATCATCAGGCAGCAGGCCAATGGCTGGGGCGATTTGAGGCACGCTATTCCCGTTTCCAGCCCGACAGCGAAGTGTGCCGCGTCAATGCAATGGCCGGAATAAGGTTAGTCGAAATTGATGCAGAGTTTGAGATGCTGCTCGATCTCTGCGAGCAGTGTCATTTCGTTACTCAAGGCGCTTTCGATGCGACTTCTTTGCCGCTGAGTTTACTATGGGATTGGAAGCGGAAGCGCGATTCCCTGCCCACGGAAGAGGAGATCGCGCAAGCTAGAAGTCTCGTAGGTTGGCTGCGAGTCGAAAGATCACCGGGTCGTATTTTTCTTCCGCAAAAAGGCATGATGCTGGATCTCGGCGGAGTGGGCAAGGAATTTGCAGTGGATTGTTTGCGCCAGTTAGCCGTCGGAATGGGGATTACGAATATTATGGTGAACCTAGGAGGTGACATCGCTGTGCTGGGCGAGTCTTACGAAGCCGGGGCATGGTATGTCGGTCTGGAAGATCCAGCACGGCCAGGCGAAACTTACTGTGGACTCCGCCTGCGCAGTGGCACCACCGTGGCGACTTCGGGAGACTACCGCAGACGCTTTGAATTTGAGGGGCGCAGCTATGGGCATGTACTGGATTGTCGCTCTGGCTGGCCTGTTGCGAATGGAACCAAATCGGCAACCGTTATCGCCAATCGCTGCACAGCTGCGGGATTGCTTTCCACCTCGGCCTTGGTGTTGGGGGGCCAAAACGCCATTGCCATGCTGGATCGCACGCAAAACGTCGAAGGCTGTCTCTGGTGCGATGGAAAGTTATACGAAACTCGAGGGTTTCGTCGGTCCATTCTTCCGAAAGACTGGTTCGACTGAGCTTTATTTCTACCTCCCCACCATACAAGCCCGATCTTATGAAAAACCGCTCGTTTATATTTCTACTATCTATTTGTTTCTGCACTCTCGCAGGCCTTATCTCATCAGCTTCCGCAGGTTGGAAAGAGGGCGAACCTCTCCCCGATCTCCACAGCTATGGACTTGCCGGAAATATTCCCGATCTACATGGCAAAGTCGTCTATCTCGATTTTTGGGCTTCCTGGTGTGCTCCTTGCAAGGCGTCTTTTCCGGTGCTGGAACGGTGGCAGAAACAATTTTCTGGCAAAGGATTCACCGTCTTGGGAGTGAGTGTGGACGAAACCACACCTAACATGCAGACTTTTCTAAAAAACAACCCGGTTACTTTTCCCGTGGTCCACGATAGCAGCCATAAATTGGTGGCCGTAGCAGATGTCGCCACTATGCCGACTTCTTTCATCATCGATCGTCATGGTGTTATCCATCAAGTGCATCACGGTTTCCGAGCAAGTGATGAGGTGGCTCTTACTTCGTTGATTAGCGAGTTGCTAAATCAAAAATAATCACTCCATTCTTGAACATTACGCGATTATGAAAAAACTATGTTTTCTTTCCTTGTTCGTAGTAGTCGGCTTTATCACTGGCTGCACCACGGTCAAACCTTGGGAACGCGGGCATCTCGCCGACTACACCATGCGTCCGGGGCGCGATCCACTGAGCGATTCCATCTCGGAGCACGTCTGGTTTACTCGCGAGGCCTATGCTGGAGGCAAAGGCGTGGGTGGGGGCGGTTGTGGGTGCAATTAAGTTCCATGTTTGGGTTACTCCGCTACTAAGCATCATTGCGGCATTCTCGCTACAAGCCGAAGACATTCGACACCCTCGTATCGACGGCTTGAGTGGCACAGTAGGAGTTGGCTATGACGGCACCCGTCTTTCTTCCGAGGCCTTTAACCTCTCCAGTGAAATCGAGTTTGGCGATACCAAAACCTGGATCAGTCTTTCCACTGATACTAACCTCAGTAGCTTCAGCGATTTCCGCATCCGACGCGATTCCTACTTGAGCCTCAAACTCGGTGCGGCTCTTTATCGAAATAATGACACTCGCTTTTATCTCAATGCCACTTTTGCGCTCGATCCGCATTCGCGTTACGCCACCCAAGGCATGGACTTGTCTCCGGGCCTGGATTTCGCCTGGGGATTGACGGATGCGCTTTGGATCGGTGGCGGATTCGGAATCGATGCCTCGACCTCACCCAAAATCTCTCATAAGCCAATTCACCCCACTGCCGACGTTTTTGTGACCTATCTTTGCGCTTGGCTGCCGAATGAATCCGACTCGATCAGCCTGAATGCGAATGCCGGAGCGGATGATTCCTCGGGTTCTAGTCAGACACTTTCCGTCAACCTCAGCTACACTTTTAATCTCACCGAGAACCTCGAAGCTACCGTGGGTATCGGCGGCAACGTAATTTCCTCCATCGAACCCGGCGGGGTTCATGCTCTGTCAGGCCTCACTTGGCGATTTTAGGGAAAACGCGATGGCGTTTCCTTCGTGATTGAAATGGAAGTCGCTTCTGTATTGAATCCGGCGATGAGTTTGAAACGCGTCCTCGAAGCGCTCCTATTCGCTTCCCAGAAACCGCTTTTGCCCAAGGAAATCGTGGCGGCTCTGCGCGGGGCGACGGATTTTTCCGATGACGTCGAGGTGATGGATCTCGCCAAAACGAAGGAAGCCGAGGCCGCCATCGCGCTGAACGAACTCAAGTCCGACTACCTCCACGCCGGGCACGCGTTTCAGCTAGTCGAGCAGGTCAACGGCTGGCAGCTCACCACGCAGCCCGCCTATGCCGTGTGGGTGCGCCAGCTTTTTCCCGAGGGAAAACCGTCGCGGTTGAGCCCGCCGGCGTTGGAAACTTTGGCCATCATTGCGTATCGGCAGCCGATCATGAAAGCCGACATCGAGGCTGTTCGCGGCGTGGCGGTCGATGGCATGATCCAGAAACTTTTAGAGGCGGGTCTGATTAAAATCGCCGGACGCGCCGACGTTCCCGGGCGGCCTTTGCTCTACGAAAGCACGCAGTTTTTCCTGGAGCATTTCGGTTTGAAAACATTGGACGAACTCCCCAACTCGACCGAACTCCGCCACATCGCGCTGCCGAAGGCGCCGCTTCCCACCGAGCCGCAGGCCGAGCAACTCCCGCTCGCCCCAGTGGAATCCAACCCCGAACTTTCTCCGGTATGAGCCTCGAACCCATTCGCCAAAAGATCGACTCCCTCGATTTCCAGATCATCGAACTCCTCAACCAGCGCGCCGATCTCGTCCATGAAGTGGGCGAGACCAAGCGCGCCCAAAACCTTTCCATTTACGCGCCGGAACGCGAGGAATCGCTCCTCCAAAAACTCGTCGCCATGTCGAAGGCGATCCCCAATAGCCGGCTCGACGCCAAGGCGATTCGCGCCATTTATCGCGAGATCATGTCGGCCTCGCTCGCCCTCGAAAAAGACCTCGCCATCGCCTATCTCGGACCCGAGGCGACATGGACGCACCAAGCGGCTCGCAGTCGTTTCGGGGCCAGCGTTCGCTACGTGGCGCAGACGAATATCAGCGACGTTTTTACCCAAGTCGCCCGTGGCCAGGCCGATTACGGCGTCGTTCCCATCGAAAATTCGACGGAGGGCGCGGTCAATTACACCCTCGACGCCTTCATGGACAGCGAACTGCGCATCTGCGCGCAGATCCTGCTGAAGATCGAAAACAACCTCATCGCCAGGATCCCGCGCGAGGATATTCGGAAAATTTACTCGCATCCGCAAGTCTTCGGACAATGCCGCATGTGGCTGGAGCGCAACATGCACGGCATCGACCTCATCGAAGTCAGCAGCACGACCCGCGCCGCCGAACTCGCCGCCTCCGAGCCCCACGCCGCCGCGCTCGCCGGACGGATGGCCGCCGAGGTTTACGGGCTGAACGTCCTCGAAGCTGGCGTGCAGGACAACCCGAACAACACCACGCGATTCCTCGTCATCAGCCCGACGACTTGTCCGCCGACGGGAAACGATAAAACGTCGCTCATGTTCTGCGTGCGGGATCGTTCGGGGGCGTTGTTCTCGGCGTTGGAACCCTTTAACCGGCTGCAAATCAGCCTCAGCAAAATCGTCAGCCGTCCGTCGAAACGGAAGGCGTGGGAATATTTCTTCTTCGTCGATCTCGACGGCCACTACGCCGATCCGGCGGTCGCGCAGGCGATCGAGGAACTGGAAGCGCATTGCAGTTTCGTCAAAATCCTCGGGAGCTACCCAAAGACCGAGCTGACGGTGTAGCTTTCCCCGGGAGCGCACGCGTCTCGCGTGTTCTTTGAGGTGTCTCGCCTCAAAGCTCTTCCGGCCATCGGACGAGACGTCCGCTGGAACACGCGAGACGCGTGCGCTCCCGAAGACTTGCCGTCGGCCCTTCCACGGCCTCTCGTCCGAAACTTCGACGGTTCTCGAAACAACCGGGTTGCTTGCGCTTTACACCGGTCCATCTTCCCTCATGCGACTCTCCGAAATTCCCTTGTCGGTGCTCGATCTCGCCCCCGTTCTCCAAGGCGGGACCGCTGTCGACAGCCTTCGGCGCTCCTTGGAGTTGGCGCGTTATGCGGAGCGAGCTGGGTTCCATCGTTATTGGGTCGCCGAACACCACAACATGCCGGGCATCGCCAGCGCCGCGACCTCCGTCGTTATCGGCTACCTCGCCGCCGGCACCTCCCGCATCCGCGTCGGCGCGGGCGGCGTCATGCTCCTCAACCACGCCCCGCTCATCATCGCCGAGCAATTTGGAACCCTCGCCTCGCTCTACCCAGGCCGCATCGACCTCGGACTCGGACGCGCCCCCGGTGCCGACCAGGCCACCATGCGCGTGCTGCGGCAGGGACTCGACGCCACGGGCGACGACTTCCCCCAGCAGCTCGAGGAACTCCGCTCCTATCTGCGCGAACCGACGCCCGGCCAGCGCATTCGCGCCTTTCCCGGAGCGGGCACGGAAGTGCCGATTTACCTGTTCGGCTCGGGCGGTTTCAGCGCGCAACTGGCGGGCGAGCTGGGACTTCCATTCGCTTCGGCGGGCCATTTTTCACCCGATAATTTGTTGCCGGGGCTGGAGTTTTACCGGAGCCGTTTTCGCCCTTCGGAAACGCTGCCGCGGCCCTACGCCATGGTCTGCGTGAACATTTTCGCCGCCGACACCGATGCCGAAGCCGAATCGCTCGCCACCTCGCAATACCAGGCGCATTTGTTTCTGGCTCGCGGCATGCCGGTGCAGCTTCCGCCGCCCAAGAAATCGCTGGCAGCCGTTTACGCCGGACCCGAGCAATTGCCTTTTTTGCGCGGCTCGATCATTGGCAGCGCGGCGACCGTGGAGGAAAAACTCACGGCGCTGCTGGAGGAAACGCAGGCCGACGAGCTGATTATTCACTCCATGATTTACGATCCCGACGCGCGTCAGCATTCCTACGAGATCGTCCGGGACATGGCGGGCATAGCTGTTTAATTCCCCGGGAGCGTCTCGCGTGCTCCCTTTTGCGTCTCGCGAAAGGGCTTTGACGTAAGTGGTCCTCTCTCTGAAACAGCTTTGAGGCGAGACACCTCAAAGAGCACGCGAGACGCGTGCGCTCCCGAAGACACACCGAAGTGAAGTCAGCAGTTAAGGCAATTTTATCCCGCGCGCGGCCCGCAGGATGCGATACCACGTTTCCCGATCCAGATGGACTTCGGTGGCGCGGGCGGCGTTGCGGATGTTTTCGGGGTTGGCGCTACCGACAACGGGAACGATCTCGCTGGGGTGCTTCAAAAGCCATGCCAGAACCATCACCGTGCGGTCGCAGCCGTATTCCCGTGCGGCGGTGTCGAGGACGGCGAGCAGATTCGTCTGAAGCTCAAAATTGGCCGCCGCCGGATCGGGCACAGCGCCGGTGGCGACTTTTCCCCCAGCCAGCGGGCTCCAGGCCATGGGAGTCACGACGCGTTCGATACATTGGTCGAGCGTACCGTCGGTAAAGGCGTCGAGGCGCAGTGGGTGGATTTCCACCTGATTCACCTGTAACTCAAATGGGAGCGCGTTTTGCACCATCGAGAGGAGCGACGGGCGGAAATTGCTAACGCCAAACTCCCGGACTTTGCCCGCCTCGCGGAGTTCGGTAAACGCCTGGGCGATTTCATCCGGGTCCGCCAAAAAATCGGGCCGATGCAGCATGAGGAGGTCGATCTGCTCGATTTGCAGGCGTTTGAGCGATTCCTCGACCGACCAAACAATGTGTTCGTAGGAGAAATCGTAGCGATGCGGCAGGCCGGGAGTCGGTTCGTCTTCAAACCGAATGCCGCACTTCGTGGCGATGACCATGTTTTCGCGAAAGCCGGGGTTTTCCTTGAGGACTTCGCCGAAAATGGACTCGCAAGTGGTGTCGCCGTAGATGTCGGCGTGGTCGAAAAAAGTGTAGCCCGCATCCACAGCGGCGAGAACGGCGGCCTTGCCCGTCTTGATTTTTTCGGCATCGACTTCGGTGCGTTCCCAAGTGCCCGAGATGCGCATGCAGCCGTAGGCGAGCCGGGTAATTTCGAGGTCAGTGGTGCCGAGAAGTTGGGTTTTCATGGGTGAATGCTATACGCGGGTCGTGGGAGGACGGGGCTATTTTTTTGACCAGGGCCAGCGGCGAACGCGCGGCGCGGACGCTTTTTCTTTCCACTTCTCGGCGCGCGCTTTCTGCGCGGCCAGTTTCTCCCGCAGTGCGATGGAACTCGACTGAAGCTTGTGGCATTCCTCCTGGAGGAGCTTCACTTTTTCGCGCAGTTCGACGAGCTCTGGCTGGTAGCGGGGCTGTTGGAGAATCCAGGCTTGCGCGTCAAGGGCGAGTTCTGCCGCGCGTCGGACAGCGGACTCCCATCCATTTTCCGCGAGCAGGAGCGCGCCGACGGCGGCCTGGGGGAGTTCGTTGGCGCCGGGGCGGACGCGAAGGATTTCAGGAAAGGCTCCGGGCGTTTCGAGGAGGGTTTGCCAGCCACGGAAGGAATGCGGATCTTTTTGAGCGTCAGTTTTCCAGATGGCCCGAAAATGGAGTGCGCCGGGCGTGGTGAGATAGCGCACGCTGGCCGGGCCGTGATGCAGGACGATGCGCTGCCAGAGGTCGAGGTCGCCTCTCTGGAGCAGCGTCTCGTTCCAGAAGCCGACTTCCGCAAACGCCGTGCGCCGGTGCAGGTAGCAGGTGGCGGGAATCCGATGGCGCCCGGCTAGAAAATCTTCCTGCACGAGGCTGCATTCGAGGTTGTTGGCGACAGGAAGGATGGTGCCAGAGTCATCGACCCAGAGCGGACGGCTGGCCACGAGTTGAATCTTCGGGTCGGCGAAGGGCTCCAGCATTCGGGCAAAATGATCGCGGAAAATGAGGTCGTCGTGCGCCATGAAGCCGATGAATTCGCCCCGCGCCTGCTGGAGGACGAGGTTGCGGTTGGCGTAGCCGAAGCCGGGCGCCTTGGGCAGGTCGAACCACCGGAAACGGGCATCCTTTTTCTCCCATTCGAGTGCAACTCGATTCGTGCCGTCGGTGCAGCCGTCGCCGCAGATGAGGACTTCGAAGTCGCTCTCGGTCTGCGCCGCGACTGAGCGCAGAGCCCATTCCAGGGTGTCGGCCCGGTTGTGCGTCGGTAGCAGAATGGTGAGTCGCATCAATATCCCTGGATGTCGGCGGGGAACTGGTAGGGGATGAGCGGAGTGTGCAGCGGGAGGCGGTATTTATCGGGCCAGGCGTGGTTGTATTGGATGGTGGGGAAATTTACGCAGATGCATTCCGAGTCGGAGGCGTTGTAATCGGCGTGCCAGATGCCGACGGGAATGCTGAGGGCGCGGGGCCGGCGGTCGCTCAGATGCAGCTCGAAGATTCGGCCAAAAGTCGAGGCATCGGGCCGGGCGTCGTAGAGGAGCACCTGCATTTCCCCGCGAACGATGGCGTAGCGATCCTCGTGCTGGAGGTGAACGGCCCAGCCTTTGGCGGAACGGGGTTTCAAGGTAAAGAAGTAGCTGAAAACCATCGGCTCCGGGTGCCAGCCCCAGCGCGGGTCGAAGAGCTCCGTGACCTGGCCGCGGTCGTCTGGGAAATTCGGAAGGTCGCGGATGCGCACGCCGTCGGGCAGCGCGGGAAGAGGAAGTCCGTCGGCAGTGCTGAGGGCGGCATCGCGGCGGGCGTGGGCGAGAAGTTCGTCGAGAGTCGGTGGCATAGACGATTTCTTCTAGGGAAGAAAAATCTTTTTTACAACGGTTTCGATCAGCGCGATGTCTCTTCCACGATGAACAATCTAGCCTTTATCAGTAATCTCGCGGGACCGGACGGGTTCCTGATTTGTTTCTTTGTGCTGATCTTTTTCGGCGCGAAACGGCTTCCGGAACTGGCGCGCTCGATGGGAGGCGCGGTGCGCGAGTTTAACAAGGCGAAGGAGGAATTTGCCAATCAGCTCACGAGTCCGCCAGCGGCGCAACCGATGGCTGCTCCGCGCCAGGAGTTGAT
Organism: Chthoniobacterales bacterium; assembly: GCA_039930045.1. Taxonomy (NCBI): domain Bacteria; kingdom Pseudomonadati; phylum Verrucomicrobiota; class Spartobacteria; order Chthoniobacterales; species Chthoniobacterales bacterium. The sequence goes on from JBDSQB010000006.1 coordinate 136,388, forward strand.
GCCAGCGACGCCTGCGCCCGTGGAGAAGGTGGCGGGGGAAAGCACTCCCAGTTAGGCGGGGCGAAGTTCTTCGGGAGCGCACGCGTCTCGCGTGCTCTTTGAGGTGTTTGCTTGGCGCTTTCGCGCACAACCCTGCGGGCTGCCTGCGGCAGGCTATCTTGCTCCGCTCGGTTCGCCTCAAAGCTGTTTCAGATGGGGACAGCCTTACGTCAAAGCCCTTTCGCGAGACGCAAAAGGGAACACGCGAGACGCGTGCGCTCCCGGGGAAATGGAACTCCGCTCGGCTAGTCGGCGAGTTTGCCGAGTTCCTGCTGCGCTTCCTGCGCCTCGATGCTGGCCGGGAAACGCTGGACGATGTTTTCGTAAATCTCGCGGGCTTTCTTGGCGTCGCCTGCTTTTTTCACGAGCCGGGCTTGCGCCGAAAGGGCCGCCGGAGCCGCCTCAGTCGAGCCAAACTGGACCGCGATATTGGCGTAGGTCTGGGTGGCCTTGGGTAGGTCGCCCTTCATTTCCAGCGTGCCGGCGTAGCTGAGCCATCCTTGGGCAATGAGCGGGTGGGTGGGTGCGTTTTTCGTGAAGTCGCTGAGCAGCGCGATGGCGTCGTCGAGTTTGTTTTCGTCGCGGAGTTTGTCGGCAAGCAAAAGCTGGGCATTGCCCGCGATGATGGTGCCGGGGTATTTCGCGATGATCGCCTTCCAGTCGTTGGTAGTTTTTGCCGCGTAGAAGACGGCAGCCTGCTCCGAACGCGTCTGGCCTTCGTGGTATTGATAGAAAATCCATCCGCCGAGCGCGAGGAGCGCGACGACGATGAAGGTGAGGATTTTTCCTTTGTTTTCCTCAAAGAAAAAGTCGGCCTCCAGGCTCGGATCGATGATTTGCGGGTCCGGCACAGCGGCGGCGGGGGTGAGTTTGGCCATGATGTTTTTGCGCTACAAATTAAACAGCAACGGCGGCGCGGGCTTCGTCGGCCAGCGCGGTCGAGAGATAGCGTTCACCGGTCGAGCAGGCGATGGTGACGATGAATTTCCCTTTGTTTTCGGGGCGTTTGGCGAGTTCGATCGCGGCGTGAACATTCGCGCCGGAGCTGATGCCAGCGAGGATGCCTTCCTCTTTGGCGAGGCGGCGGGCCATGGCGAAAGCCTCGTCATTCGTGACGGTGATGACTTCGTCCACGATGTCCATGTGGAGGTTGTTCGGGATAAATCCAGCGCCGGTGCCCTGGATTTTGTGCGGGCCGGGTTTGAGCGGCTCGCCGGCTTTGGACTGGGTGATGACCGGGGAATCCTTCGGCTCGACTGCGATGGCTTTGAAGCCGGGTTTGCGGGATTTGATGACTTCGCTGATACCAGTGATGGAGCCGCCGGTGCCGACTGCGGAAACGAGGAAATCGACCTGGCCGTCGGTGTCGTCCCAGATTTCCTCGGCAGTCGTCTTGGCGTGAATCGCCGGGTTGGCGGGGTTGTTAAATTGCTGCGGCATCCAGGCGCCGGGGGTGCTGTCCACGATTTCCTGGGCGCGGGCGATGGCGCCTTTCATGCCCTCGGAGCCGGGGGTGAGAACGAGTTTCGCGCCGAGCATGGCGAGCAATGTGCGGCGTTCGACGCTCATCGTTTCCGGCATGGTGAGGACGAGTTTGTAGCCCTTTGACGCGGCGACAAAAGCGAGCGCGATGCCGGTGTTTCCACTGGTCGGCTCGACGATCAGCGTGTCGGGTTTCAACGTTCCATCCTTCTCGGCAGCCTCGATCATGGCTGCACCGATGCGGTCCTTGACCGAGCCGAGCGGATTAAAATATTCGCACTTCACCGCGATGGTGGCGTCGAGCCCGGCAGAGATGCGATTGAGTTTGACCAATGGGGTGCGGCCGATGGTTTCGACGATGTTATTGTAGAGCATATGATTTGTCGCGGTTGACTGTTGGAGGTTTCTTAGTAAAGGGAGGGCATTAAGTGACACAAACGCTGCGCGACTTCAAGCGCGGTGTGCGTGAAACATGACAGAAGCACTCAACTTTCCTAAAATTATGTCCGACCTCATCGATAAAAGTGAACTAAAAGATTATCTCAAGCGCATCCCCGAGTGGGACATCGAGGGGAAAAAGATCGAGCGCGTATTTGAGTTCGACGACTTCACCGAGTCCATCGACTTCGTCAACGGCGTCGCCGAAATCGCCGAGGAATCGGAGCATCACCCCGACATCGACGTGCGCTGGAACAAGGTGAAACTCATGCTCTCGACTCACAACAAGGGCGGCCTGACCGATCTCGACTTCGAGCTCGCCGAAAAGATCGACAATCTCGTCGGCTAAATGCCCGCGCTTCACGAATACGGCTGGCCGCGAAAACTCGTCGCCACCGTCTTCGTCTGCGCCCTGGTTGGCGGCGTGCAGTGGTATATTTTCTACCGCACGCGTCCGCCGGAGCCAGCGGTCCAATTCCCGAAAGAACTCCGGGACATTGCGCCCTGACTCGTTGTAGAAAAAAGCCATGCGTTTGCCTTTGTGGGTCACCTCGGTCAACGTCCTTCTGGCCCTGGCCCTGGGGTTCCTGCTCTGGCACATCAGCGACCGCAGCCCGGTCATTCGCGAGGTGGAGCGCAGGTTTCAGGACGCGCTGATTTCGGCGCAGCAACGTCCACGGCAATTGCCGGTCCCGGTGACTTTGATTTCCATGGAAGACGCCGAAAACTGGACGGCGCTGGAGTATTCGCTCTTTCTCAAGGCGCTGCCGAAGGAACATCCGCCCATCGTCATTCTCGAGTCGCTGCCCGCGCCGGGAAACACCGCCTTTGACCGCGCATTCAAAGATCTCGCCATCCGCCAGCCCCGGCTGGTTTTGCCCGTGCGCCTCGGCTGGGGAAAAGAGGACACGGAGGACGACATCTGGTGGCTGAAAGGCTGGAACGCCGATCCCGCAGATAACTCCCTGACTCCCTATGGCTCGGTCAGCGAATCGCCGCCCGAAGTTTTGCGCGGCACGGTCGAGGTCGGCGTCGCGAATCTGGCCAATCACGAGGATCGCGCCACGATTTATTTCCGAATCGGCCAGCGAAACGTGCCGTCGCAAGCGCTGCGAGCCGCCTTGCTGGCCCGCAAGATTTCTGTGGAAACCATTCACACGGACAACGGCCTGCTCCTCGACGATCAACGCCTCGCCACCGATGATGACGCCTCCATTCCCGTGCAACTCGGATTGCTTCCTAACATTCGCCGGATCGACTCCTCCGACCTGTTGCTCACATTGGCCGGGGAAATGCCGCCCAGAACAAAGAAAATCAACGCCGACCAACTCCAGGGCGTGCTCGTCCTGGGCAATCTCGCGCCGTCCGCCCGCACGATTCATCCGCACGCTGGCGTTTCGCTCACACCCGCGGAATGGACCGCCGCGACCGTCGCCACGATTTGCAATGGCGCGCCGCTGACTCCCGTCGGAGCCGGTGCGCGGGGGCTGATTTTCGCAGGTTGTGTTCTAACTCCGCTCTTGTTTTTGCGGCGACCGGGAGTGGACAGGTGGTTTGGCTTCATCGTCACGCTCGGGTTTTACCTGCTGGCTGGCACGTGGCTGGCGGGCGGTTATTCGCTGGCGCTACCGATCTTCCTGCCGTTTTTCGTTCTCCTTTTTGGCACCGCCCTGCATCATCTCGCGCTCCTCCTTTCCCAACGATATGAATGAACTCGCCGCACGCATCACCGATCTCGAAGTGAAATTTTCCTTCGTGGAGGAACACGTTTCGCAACAGGACCGCGAAATCCTGAAGCTGCGCACGCAGATCGAAAAGCAGGCCGAGGAACTGGATCGTCTGCGTGCGGAAAACAACGGCGACGGCATCACCATTCGCGGCGACGAACGCCCGCCTCATTACTAACATGAGCGGCTTCTACGCCAACGACTGGATCGAGCGCGGTCTGGTCGATCTCCTCACCTCGCAGGGAACGAACGCGCACCGCGTTTTTTCCTCGCGTAACGCCTGGATCGAGCGCCTCGGGTCGGACTATCTCATTTCCTACAAAGACTCCGCCGACATCGCCTGTCTTCAGGAAGATCTGGCTGGCTGGCAGAGTGCAATGGAACTCCCGTCTCAGCGCGTCTTTGGGCGCTATCTCGCGATCCAAAACAACGAGCGCAGCGCTCCCGTTCTCCTCTCCGGCGACGCCGCGTTGCCTCTGGAAACAAGCGTTTCAGAAAACGGCCTTCGCTACGGGATCGACTTCGCCGCAGGGTATTCGGTCGGGCTCTTTCTCGATCAGCGCGCCAATCGTTCCTATCTCCAATCCCTCGCGCCGCAGCGGGTGCTCAACACGTTTGCCTACACCTGCTCCTTCTCCGTGGTCGCCGCCAGCGCGGGTGCGAAAACCGTCAGCATCGACCTTTCCGCCAAATCCATCGGACGCGGCAAAGCCAACTTCGCGCTCAATGATTTCTCACTTGAAGGCCATCGTTTTCTGGCCGACGACGCCTTGGAAGTCATGCCCCGGATGATTCGGAAAATGGAGCTTTACGACGCGATCATTTTGGATCCGCCGACTTTTTCCCGTGGTGCCAAGGGGCGGAAATTCCAGGTCGAAAAAAACCTCGGCGATCTGCTGCATCTGGCGCTCGAGCTTTCGGCTCCGAAGGGAAAAATTCTTCTCTCCACGAATTGCACGCGACTCGACCGCGACGCGTTGCAGGCGCTGGCGAAGGACGAGTTGCGGGTCGCCCAGCGCAGGGCGGAGTTCCATTGCACTGAGGCGCTGCCCGATTTTCCCGAGGGCGAGGGAGCCGCCACTCTCTGGCTGCTGCTGGATTGATTTCAGCTAATCCTTTCCGAAGCGTAAAATGACTTACATCCAGTCGGATGGATGGCTGCGATCTATTGTCGTCGGCTGATTAAAAAGCTGGCGTTTAAAAATATGAAAACTCCATCCTACTCACACTCCATTCTAGCCGCCGCCTGCGCCCTGGTTGTCTCCGCGACAGCCACCTTCGCACAAGATTCCGTCGTCTCCTCTTCCAGCACTGTCACCACCGACGGCGTCGTGCAGCAATTCGAGCCCACTTCGTCACAGATCATAGTGAGCTCCGGCTCCGCGGCACCCGTGCATTACACCTACAACAAGACGACGACTTTCGTGGACGCCGCTGGCAATGTGGTTTCCCAGGAATCCATCAAGCAAAACACACCGGCACGCATCTACTACACCAGAGTCGGTGACAGCTATGTCGTGACGAAGTTTGTGGCTAATCCAACGGTCACCACCACTTCCGAAGTCGTCGCACCTGCTCCCGCGCCAGCCCCGGTCGTCGAGGAAACCACTACAACCACCACCACAACCAAAAAATAAGAAACCCCAAACTATGAAAACATCCATCATCAAATCCGTCCTGGCTCTCTCCATTCTCGCTGTTCTCAGCGGTTGTGCCGATGACCCAGTAGTCACCAGCCAGACCACCACTTCCTCCCGTCGTGTGATGGCGGAGCCCATGGAAAGCACCACCATGAGCACCATGTCCCAGCCGACTACCGTGCGTCGCTCCTCGACCACGACTTCCGCGACCACCTACTAAGGTTAAGTTCGTTACTAACAAGAAGGCGCATCTTTCGTGATGCGCCTTTTTTGTTGGTTTATTCCTTGATCAATCGCGCGTAAGTCGCACTGGGATTGTCGCCGTTCGGAGTTGCGGCCTGACGCTCCGTGCCAGTTAGAAAATTGATTCGATAGAGTCCGAAGCGCGGTGTGTAACTACCCCATTCATAGTTGTCGAAAAGACTCCAATGCAAGTAGCCGATGAGGGGAACGCCCTGTGCGCAAATCTTCCTCACCTCGGCGATGTGCAACTCCAAAAACTGGCTTCTAGTAATGCGATCTCTGCGGCCGGTTTCGGTGTTGTCCCATTTGCGTCGGACGGCCATGCCGTTTTCTGCGATGAGCACGTCGCGTCCATCGAGATCCTTCGAGTAGTAGGTGCAGAAGAAGTTGAGTCCGCTCGCCAGCACGCGCCAGTCCCACCACTTACTGGTGATGCTGGCCATAATCCATTCGTGAAAGGACTTGGACTTAAACTCGTGATCCCACCAGACGGGGAAACGAAAGGCGTGCGCGGCAAACGGATCGTAGTAGTCGAGTCCGATGTAGTCGAAAGTTCTTGCAGTCGGGCCGGCGGCGATTTCGTGCAGGGCGAAAGGAAAGTGTGCCTTGCCGAAGGTGACGCGCCCGACTTGTTTGCTAACCATCTTCACGAACGAGCCGAAGAGCCAGGTGAGATTCTTCTGTAGTGGAATGTTGGCAGCAGAAAAGGCGGCGTCGAATTCACCGGCCTTCTTGTGCAGATAAACCGCGAGCTTGTTGTCTGGAATGCCGCGCTCGCGCATGGCTAGCAGGTCGAGGAGAAACTTGTCGCTCCAATAGAGGTCGCTGCAGTAGTTGTTGACCGTGACAGAGGGAGTCGGCCAGTTGTTTTCGCGATAGAGTCGATGGATAGAATGGTAGGCGCGTACATGGGCGGCGATGAGGCTGTCGTAGGCGCGCAGACACTTGCCAAAGCCGCCGCGCGTGCCCGTGGGAAACTGGCGTCCGAGGTAGCTGTTGAGTACGAGCATGTTGGGCTCGTTGATCGTGATGAGATGGTGAATCGGCTGGAGACCTTGCGAGGTTAGATGCGAGTTAACGAAGGTGAGCGCGTGAGTTACATAGCTCTCGAAGAGCGCGATGACATTTGCCTCCAACCATGGGTCGCTCCCGAGCCATTCGGGATGCACAAAGTGATGCAGCGTGACGACTGGAGTGAGGCCCACGCGCTGGCAGTCGGCGATGAGCCGGGCGTAGGTTTCCAGCGCATTCGGATCAAACTCGTCCGCGTTTTTTGGCTGAATCCGGCTCCATTCGATTCCTAGTCGGAACGCGCTCAAACCCAATTCCCGGCAACGGGCAAAATCCTCGGGATAGTGCCGCAAAAAATCCGCCGAGCCTCCCAGTTTCGCCACGTCGCCGCGTTCCTCGGCTGCGGCCCAATTCGTCCTCGGCTCGCCCGGCCCATTGTAATGTCCTTCGGCCTGATACGCCGACGTGGCGACGCCCCAGAGGAATGGTTGCGGTTCGGGCATCGGCAAAAAAATTAGACGACTTCCGTGACGACGACGCCTTTCTTCTCGTCTTCGTCGGGTTCTATGGAGATGGGGTTGGATTCATCGTGCATCAGCGTCTGCACGATGGTGTCGGCGGCGTGCGGATGCGACAGGAGCGCGGTGTTTTTGCGCATCGCGGCGAGCCGGTCGGGATCGTCGAGCAGGCGGTCGATCTTGTAGGGCAGCGTGATGATGTCGTTGGCCTTGATGGCGATGCCGTTCTCAAGCAGATGATCGCTGTTGCGCTCCTCCTGGCCCGGAATCGGGGAAACGATGACCATCGGAAGCTGCGCCGCAAGCGCCTCGGACGTGGTGAGCCCGCCGGGTTTGCCGATGAAGAGATCCGACGCTGCCATCCAGTGATGCATGCGGTCGGTGTAGCCGAGAATGGCGAAATTCGGATGCCCGGCGGTGAGCGCTTCGATTTTTTCTTTCAGCTCTTCGTTTTTGCCGCAAATGACGATGGTTTGCGCAGGATGCCGCAGTGTGAGCAGGCCCGAGACGATGTCTTCGGCGGGACCTTTGCCGAGGGCACCTGCGGAAATAAGAAGCGTCGGGAGATTCGACCGCAACCCGAGTTCCGTTCGCAGCGCATCTCGATCATACGTGGCGGAAAATGCGGCATCGATCGGGATGCCGGAGACGGTGATGCGATCCTTGGGCAACCCTAGAAGCTCGAGGTGAGCGCGGGTCTCGTCGAGCGCCACGAAATAGCGATGGAAGACGCGCGACAGCCACATCGCATGAAAATCCAAGTCCGTGACGACGATGGAAAGGTGCGTGGAAAGTTTCTTCTCGGTGATCAGATGCGAGATGATTCCAGCCGGCATGAAGTGCGTGCAAACCGTGATGTCGGGCTGGAAATCGTCGATGAACTTAACCAGCGGACCCGTGTTTAGACGGTCGAGTGCCAGTCGCATGGAATCGGTTTTCCACGGCTCGTCGCTTTGCTTATACCACCAGCCGAGAAAATTTGGGGCTGACTCGACGAGCGTGGCGTAAAACTTCGAGTAGAAATCGCTGAACAGCTTGTTGGTGAACTTTAGCGCGTCCTCGTGGATGACTTTGGAGACGCCAGGATGCGCGGCGAAGGTTTTGGCGAGCGCATCCGCCGCGCGGACATGACCGGTGCCGGCGCTGGTGGACATGATGAGGACTCGTTTTCCCATATTTCTGCTGGAAAATCGCGACTCGCCGCCTGCCGGATGCAGTTTTCTTACTGCGACGCCGAATTGTCGGCCTGCATCCGTTCGAGTCGTCGGCGGGCGGCGGCTTCCATTTCGTCGATCTGCACGTCGAGCGTCGAGTCGATCTTGCGCATCGAGGCGAAGAGGCGTGGGTAATATTGCTTGAGCGCGCCGTAGCGTTCGGCCGTGGTGGAAGCCAGATCGGCCTTGGTCTTCAACTCGCGGAGCTTGGCGTCTTCGAGTGCCTTGGCCTTGGCTTTTTGAAACTGGACGCGCTCTGCGGCAGTCGTCTCGGGACTTGGAGTCGATTCTGGCGTGATCTGCAACGCCATGGAGTCGTCCACCAGCGCAATGGGCTGGTTCAGCGGATTATTGCGAACGTCGAGGGCGATGGGAGTCGCCGCCGGAGTGGGTTTTGCAACGGCCACGGGCGCGGGCGCTGGAGTCGGAACAGCGGGTGCATCGTCCGAATTATCCACGGAACCGCCCACGAGCGGCGGGAGCGACGACGGAAGTGGAGTGGAATTCGCGCTGGCGGAACCCGGAGTCGGCGGGAGGCTTTCGATGGTTTTCGCCTCTGGGAGCGGGGCGAGGCCGGGGTTCGGAGTTGGATTGGTATCAGCGGCGGGCTCGGCGTCGGCAGGAGTTGGAGTCGCTTCGGCGTCCACTGGCGCCTTGGGGCGTTTTTTCCATTTCGGCTTCGGCGTCGCCGTGGGAGCGATTACCGGCGCGGGAGCCGGAGTCGGCGTGGCTTTTTTCTTGAAAATACGACCGAGGAAACCGGGCTTTTTTTCCTTCTCCACCGGCAGCGCGCGCGGAATGGCCGGAGTGGGCGAGGGGACCGCTGTTTCAGCCTGAAGCAGACCAGCGGTTAGCCCGCTGAAGAGCAGCGCGAGCAGGCAGTTTCTGAGAGACGAGGAGACGAAGTTAAACACTGCGAAACGCTAATCACTCCAGCTAACAGTCGCAACCCGAAACCCATGGCGTCGCGGGTGTTTTTTCAGCTTTTCCCCTCTGAGCTCCTCCAGTATGGTGCGCCTCCCATGCTCGACATCCGTTTGCTCCGCGAAAATCCTGATTTGATCAAAAGCCGTCTTGCCACGCGGAAACCAGCGCTCGCGGATACGGTGGATGCGATTTTGGACTGCGACACGCGCCGCCGAAAGCTGGAAACGACGTTGCAGGAAGCGCAGGGACAGCGCAAACGACTGAGCAAGGAAATCGGGATGCTGCGGGCCAAAGGCACCGACAGCAGTGCGATGGAACTCGAGGTCAAAGGCATCGGCAAACAGATCGAGGAACTGGAAATGGCCACGCGCGAAGCCGATGCGGCCCAAAACGAGTTACTTTTGAATCTGCCCAACACGCCGCACGAAAACGCCCCCATTGGAGCCGATGCCGAGTCTAATCCGGTGGTGCGGACCTGGGGCGAAAAGCCGAATCTGGAAAACCCGCTCGATCACGTGCGGCTGGGGGAGAAACTCGGCTTGTTCGATCTGCCACGGGCGACGCGAATGAGTGGCAGCGGATTCGTTTGCTACACCGGAGCTGGGGCGCGATTGGAGCGGGCGCTGATTAATTTTTGCCTCGACTTGCATGGTAATGAGCACGGCTACACTGAGGTGAATCCGCCGTTTCTGGTAAAGGCCGACGCGCTGGTCGGCACGGGCCAGTTGCCGAAATTTGCCGATCAATTATATGCGACTCGCGACGCCGATTTGTATCTCATTCCGACCGCCGAAGTGCCGGTGACGAACCTTCATCGCGAGGAAATTCTTCCCTGGGCGGAGCTGCCGAAACAATACGTCGCCTACACGCCATGCTTCCGCAGCGAGGCTGGAGCCGCCGGACTCGGCACGCGCGGACTGATTCGCGTCCATCAATTTAACAAAGTCGAGCTGGTGAAAATCACCACCCCGGAGAACGCCTTTGCCGAGCTGGAAACGCTCACCGCCAACGCGGAGGTCGTTCTGCAAAAACTCGGGCTGCACTATCGCGTGATCGAACTTTGCACCGGCGATCTGGGTTTCGGTTCGACCAAAACCTACGACATCGAGGTCTGGGCTCCGGGCCAAAATGCCTATCTCGAAGTGTCGAGCTGCTCCAATTTCGGCGACTTTCAGGCGCGCCGCATGTCACTCAAATACAAGGACGCCGAGGGCAAAAATCGTTTTTGCCACACCCTTAACGGCTCGGGCACCGCGATGCCCCGGCTCTTCGTCGCGCTGGTCGAAACCTGGCAGCAACCGGACGGTTCGGTGAAGATTCCAGTTGCATTGCAACCTTGGTTCGGGGCCGCTGAAATTACTGCGCGCTGACGGGTTTCGTCATGCTCCAGTCGCTGTAGTAGCTGTCGAAAACCTGTGACCGCACTTGCAGCAGGTAGGCTCCGGCGACATTCGGATGGAAGTTAAATTCCGGCGTCGGGCTCACTTCGGAGACGGTGGTTCCGACGAGTTTTTGTCCGCTGGTGAAGGAAACATTGTCCACATACCAGCCGACTCCGGTGTTGGTCTGGGTGTAAGCCGAGCCTTGGCGCAGGGCGTAACGGAAGCGGACTTTCACCTCGCGGCCATTGTAGGCAGCAAGCGAGACCGAACGTTTGGCGAATGCTCTTTCGCCCGCATTGTTGCGTCCTCTTTGGGACCAAACGGGAGTCCACTGGCTGCCTCCATCGGTGGAGACTTCGACTGTGCCGGCTTCATAACCGGTGGCGTAGGTTAAGCGGCTGCTGAAGTTGAGTTTGGTAGTACCCGTGCAGAGAACGGGCGTTTGCAGGACAAAGCTGGATTCCGTGAAACGGGGATGCGTCAGGTGATAGGAATATCTCCCCACCGCACGAACCCGGCTGTCGCGAGCCGTGCCCCTCATGTCCACTCCAGCGGTGGATTCAGCACCGACGACGGTGGTGTAGGCGGCTTTCATACTGATCTTCCACTGGTAACCGGTGGCCAGGGTTTGCTCGGCCACCGTGTATCCATTATCCGCGCCCACAGTCGGAGTGTAGGACCCGTTGATGGCAAAATCCGGCGTGTCCGACCCCGCCGAGGCGGGGTCAAAGGCGATTACATTGTAACTGAAGGTTTGGGGCAAACCGCCCACGCCGACGTTGCTGACGGTCACGTGATACACCGTGTCGTCCGCCGGTTTCACCGGGCCAGACCAGGCATCGGGGTTCAAGTTATTGGGAACGAAGACGATCGTGTTTTCGCCGTAGCCCTGCATCCGGCTCTGCACGCTCACGGGGATGCTGACGTTATTCCGGGTCACGCTGACGGATGCGCTGGAAAAATCGCCTTCTGGATACGAAAACGACCAGCGGGGATAGACCAGTTGATAAGGCACAAATCCCTTCGGCGGCCAGGCGACAAATCCGTCGCGAACCTCAGGCCGCTCGTCAGCATAATGATTCAAGTCGAGCGTCCACAAGGCGTTGGCAGAGTAGTTGGAGCCGTTCGCGGGAACGTCGCCCGTGCCCATTTGCTGGGTCTCGGGATACAAAATCCAGCGACGGTGACCCACCGGAGCGTTCACACTGCCGGGGTCTTCCATGTAGCCGGAGATCGCGTCGGAGCCGTAGTTCGAAAGGGAAAGATTCGACTTGCCCGCCGCTGTGGCGCCGGGAGTGGAGTAGCATTTCCATGAGGTCGGCGGCGTGTGATCGACGGCTCCATTGGCGCTCATCATCAAGGCCGCGGATTGGTCCATTGTGCTCCAACTCGGATTGTTCGTCACCCCGGCAGGCAGCCCGGCGAAAGCGCGAAAGAAATTAACCCGCAGAAACACCCGGGCCTTGAATGCATCGGAAGTCGTCCCTGGATTGCTGCCGGCGACGCTGCCCGTCCAGCCAGTGGAAATGTTTTGCGAGGCGGGATAGATCGCATTGTAAAAGACCCGGGATTGCTCGCGGCTCGAGGTGTCCACGACCAGACCAGCTTGGGCGGTCGCAGAGAAAAACAGGGCCGATGCCTGACACAAGGCGGCGACTTTGAGCAGATTGGAGAAATAGGGTGCTTTCATAAACGGTGGAGTTCCTAGACTCTTTAAGAGCACAGCCTGAGCCGTAAAATGCCGCCGCTTGCCTGTTAGTTATCGATCTGACAGGATAAACGCCGCCCGAATCCACGATCTGCCCTGCCGGTTGCGCATCCGCTGTTTTTACCATTTCACCGATCCATGAAGTCCATCTCTGAGCGCTTTACCTTGGCTACCAAGGACTTACAGCGTGATGCAACTTACCTCGCCGGCGTTTCTGGTGGACGAGACTCGGTGGTTCTGGTGCATCTCTTGCGAGTTGCGGGCTTTCAGAACATCGTCTTGTGCCACCTCAATCATGGAGTGCGCAAAGCCGCTGAGGCCGACAGTAAGTTCGTTGAACGACTCGGAGTCGTAGCAAATATGCGAGTCATTATTGATATTCTGCCAAAGACTGCCAAGACTAGTTCCTTGGAAAATCGACTCCGAGTGGCGCGTCAGGAGTTCTTCGCGTGTGCGACCGCAGCCACCCAAGCCGCGGGTGTTTTTCTCGGCCATCATGCCGACGATCTCGCGGAGACATTTCTCTGGAATCTCCTGCGCGGCAGCGGTTCCGCAGGTCTCGCTGGCATTCAGCGCGAGAAGGTAATCGAAACTGAATCGGGTTCCATTCGACTCTTGCGGCCCATGCTCGACATCTGGCGCAGCGAGATCGATGCCTATGTTTTAGAGCACCAGCTCACCTATGTGGAAGACGAGTCCAATCGCTCGCGGCAGTTCACACGCAACCGCCTGCGGCACGACATTCTGCCCTGGCTGGAAAAGAAACTGGGCCGCAACGTTCGGCAAAATCTCCACCGCACCGCCGTCATTCTGAGCGAAGAAAGCCTTTGCCTGGAAAAACTGGTCACCGTGGAAGATTGGGACGCACCACTTTCTGTTTCCGAGTTGCTAACACAACCCGTCGCATTGCAACGCCGCACAATTCTCCGTTGGCTGCAACATCATCAGATCGCCGACGCTGGTTTCAATGAAGTGGAACTCATCCGCTCAATGTTGGATGTCGAGTTAGGCCCGGCTCGGGTCAATCTTTCGCAGGATCGGCAGGCACGGCGGCGTGTGGGAAAAATCTCCCTCGCCTCACAGCGAAGCTAGCCAGAAACATCCGGGAGTCACATGCCACGCGAATTATTTGTATGAAAACGTTCCTCCAAAAGACACGTGCAAGATGGCAATCGGAATCGGGCGGCGGAGGCTCCTATGCCTTGCTCTGGTTGTTAGGCGTGCCCATTCCTGTGCTCGCCATTATCTTCCTCTTCAAGGGGTGCAGTTAACGTTTATTCCGCTTCTTCAGCTCCCTCGCAAACTGGGCTGCTGTGTCGTCGAGCAGCGTCTGCAACTCATCCACAGTGATGAATCCGCCTTCGAATGAGATTGCTGTTTGCTGGATCGCGCGGTCGCTGGTGGCGATGGTCATTTGATAACGGGAGCCGTATTTGGCGACCAGCCGCTCAATGATCGAGTCGGCGGTTTGATTGGCGCGTGAGTAGAAAATCTGGATGCCGCCGGGGTCGTTTTCCTGGCTGACTTCGGAGCCTTGCCCGTCGAAAACGAGGACCACATTCACAGACGAGGTGTCCTGGTAATCCCTCAGCAGCCGGACGAGTTCCTCACGGGCCACGGCGGTGTTGCGGTCATGTTTGGCGCGCAAATAGGGCCAGCCAAAGATCACGGAATGGCCATCGACGATCAGATAGCGTTCCGCCATGGGAATGGAACTCAGCCGTTTCCGACCAGCTCTTCGCGTCCGACGCCACGTAGTTCGTAGAGACGGATGATGGCTTCTTCGATCAGGTTATTCGGGCAGGAGGCGCCGGCGGTGATGCCGACTTTGAGCGGACCCTGCGGCAGCCAGTCGCGGGTGGTGATTTCCTCGTGGGCATGCAAGTCGTAATGCACGATTTCCTGGGCCGAGGTGAGCCGGGTCGAGTTGCGAATGAAATAAGTCGGAAGCTTTTCCTGGCCGATTTCTGCGAGATGCGACGTGTTGGAGCTGTTGTAGCCGCCGACGACCAGGAGGAGATCGAGCGGTTCTTCCAAGAGATGATTCAGCGCGTCCTGCCGCTCCTGAGTGGCCCCGCAAATTGTGTCGAAGAAGCGGAAATTAGGATTCTCCAGTCGAGTTCCATCGCGATCAGCGACGGCTTGTTTTACGCGGCGTTGCACTTCCTCGGTCTCGCCACGAAGCATGGTCGTCTGGTTGGCGACACCGACGGATTTCAGATGCAAGTCGGGGTCAAATCCAGGCGAATAGGCGCCTTTGAATTTCTCCAGAAAAGCCTGCCGCAGCTCTGGATTGCCGCCGTGCCGGATGTAATTGCAGACGTAATCCGTCTCCTCCAGCGTGAGCACGACCAGATAATGGCCGGTGCCCGCTTTGCCCATGGCGTGCGAACTAGTGGCGAGCGTTTCCTCGTGGTTGGCCTTGCCGTGAATGATCGACGTGACGGAGTCGTTGGCGTTTTGGCGGACGCGTTTCCAGACACTCATTACATCGCCGCAGGTCGTGTCCACGATCTGGCAGCCTTTGGCTTTGATTTTTTCCACCGTGGAAACCTCCGCGCCGAACGCGGGAACGATCACCACGTCCTCCGGTTTTAGCAAATCGATGTCGGCTTCGCGGTTTTTGCCGATGAGGTTTTTGATCCCAAACGACCGGATCTGTTCATTCACCTCGGGGTTATGAATGATCTCCCCGAGGATGAATAAATCCCTGTCTGCGAAAACTTTGCGCGCCGCGTAAGCTAGATCGATGGCTCGCTCGACGCCGTAGCAAAAGCCAAATTGCTTCGCCAGCATCACCGTCGTGTCGCCGACGGAAATCGTGCCGCCACTGGCCCGCAACCGGTCCACGATCTCACTGCGATAATGCGTCTCGACCTGCGCCTGCACCGCCGCCATGACATCGGGCGTGCGCAGGTTCACCCTGGCTGGCTGGCTGGGCGCGGAGGCGGACATTATTGATTGATCAAGAGCGGCCCGGCCGGATCCTTAAACCAGGCGGAGGACAGCATGTAGGAGCGGGGTGGATCGGGGTCCTTGCTCTGGTCGAGCTTGGTGACCTGCTTGCCGTATTTCTGATCTTCTGGCAGCGAATGGGCGATGGTCACCGGCGTGCCGACTTTAACGAGAGCGTAGAGTCGAGCGGCGGCTTCGCGATGCAAGCGAACGCAGCCGTGGGTGCGGGGATAGGGATGAACGAAGCCCTCGTGGAAGCCGTAAGCCGGCTTAAACTCGCACCAGTAAGCCATGGGATAACCCGCGTCCGGCTGGCTCTGGCGGCGTTTGTTTTTCACTTTGTCGGTGATGTGAAAGCTGCCCGTCGGAGTCGGATCGCTGGGCTTGCCGACGCAACCTTGCACGGCCATGAGGAGGCGGTCGCCTTCCTTCACATAGAGGTTTTGCGTGGCGAGCGACAATTTCACGACGACCTTGTCTGGGTCATGCGGCTTGTAGGCGGTGACAGTGTATTTGCCGTGCGGTGCCATCGTGGTGCAGGCGGGCAAAAGCAGCAACGCAACGAGTGCGGTGAGAGTGAAGATGAGGTGTTTTTTCATGAGACGAGTTGCAGTTATATGGACTGGCTTGACCGGATTTTCCAGTGCGAACAATTAGTTCATCAACGCCAGAATCTCCGACAAATTGGCGCGCACCTGGCGAATGGGCGGGCATTGTTTCAGCGCCGTGTCGGGATCTTTCAAGCCGTGACCCGTCACCACGCAGACAATCTTGCTGCCGGGCGCAATCTGTGGACGCGGGCAGATGGAACACCGGTCCGCGCCTGTGCATTTCATCAGACCGGCGATGGACGCCGCGCTGGCGGGTTCGACGAAAATGCCCTCATTGGCTGCAAGCCATTTTTGCGCGGCTAAAATTTCCTCATCGCTGACGATGTCGATGCTGCCTTGGGAATCCCGGATCGCCGTGTTCGCGCCAGTCCAGCTCGCGGGGTTGCCGATCCGGATCGCCGTCGCGCAGGTTTCCGGCTGCTCGACCACGCAATTGTGGTAGATCGGAGCCGAGCCCGCTGCCTGAAAACCACTCATTCTCGGTAGTTTCGTCGCTTTCCCATTCGCATGGAACTCCCGGTAACCCATCCAGTAAGCCGTGATGTTTCCCGCGTTTCCCACAGGGAGAATATGCCAGTCCGGGGCGTCGCCGAGTTCCTCGATAATCTCAAATGCGCCCGTCTTTTGACCTTCGAGGCGATACGGATTGATCGAGTTTACAATCGCCACCGCACCCGTCTCGCCCACTTCACGAACGAGCCGCAGCGCATCGTCGAAATTGCCCTCAATGGCGATCACTTCCGCGCCATACATAAAGGCCTGGACCAGTTTTCCCATCGCGATCTTGCCCGCTGGAAGGAGGACGAAGCACTTCAAGTCCGCTCGCGCCGCATAGGCCGCTGCCGCCGCCGAAGTGTTGCCCGTGGAGGCGCAAATCACCGCCTGCGCGCCCGCTTCCGCTGCCTTGGAGATCGCCATCGTCATTCCGCGATCCTTGAACGACCCCGTGGGATTCAGGCCCTCGTATTTGATATAAACTTCGCTCTCCAGACGCTCGCTCAGCTTCGGCGAATAGATCAGCGGCGTGGACCCTTCATTCAAGGAAACGATCGGAGTCGCATCCGACACTGGAAGATATTGGCGATACCGGGAAATCACCCCCCGGTCGTGGAGAATAGGCTGCATAAAAAGAGGGCTGAGTTAGGTAAAAGTCTCCACATGCAGTAACGCCGCCGGGGCCTTCACGCAATCCAGAGCCTCCACTTCGGCCAGCGCGCGGCGCATTTTACCCCCTGTTGCGAGGTGAATCATCAGCACCAGCGGGATCGTGTCGCCCTCGTGCGTCTCAGGTTGAATGACCGACGAAATCCCGATCTCGTGCGCGCCGAAGATACTCGCGACCTGACCCAGCACGCCTGGTCGATCCTCCACTTGCAGCCGTAGGTAAAACGACGTCACCACCTCCTCGATGGGCAGCAATTTCCCGTAAATGGTGTGCGCTGTGAACCCAAAGAAATTCCGCGGAGCCTGCAACGCCAGCGCCGCCTCGGCCAGGTCCGAAATCACCGAACTCGTCGTCGGGTCCTGACCCGCCCCGCGTCCGTAAAACAGCGTATCGCCGACCAGATCACCGCGCACGGCGATGGCGTTGAATACTCCATTTACCGACGCCAGCACATGGCCCTTCGGGATCAAAGTCGGATGCACCCGCACGTCCACCCGTTCGCCGATGCCCGCCTTGATGACGCCCAGCAGCTTGATCGTGTAGCCGAGTTCCCGCGCGAAAACGATGTCCGCCGCCGTGATTTTCTCCACGCCCTCGACAAAGATCTGACTCGAATCCACCCAAAATCCATACGCCAGCGACGCCAGAATGATCGCCTTGTGCGCCGCATCCCAGCCATTCACATCGAGCGCCGGATCGGCCTCCGCGTAACCCAGCGCCTGCGCCTCGGCCAGCGCCGTGGGAAAATCGAGCCCCGCCTCCGACATGCGAGTCAGAATGTAATTGCTCGTGCCGTTGATGATGCCGTGCATCGACAAAATATGATTCCCCACGAAGGCCTCGCGCACCGCCTTGATGATAGGAATGCCGCCCGCGACCGCTGCCTCGTAGAAAATCGGCACCTTCCTCGCCGCCGCCGCCGCGAAAATCTCCTCGCCGTGCTCCGCCAGCAGCGCCTTGTTGCCCGTCACCACGATCTTGCCCGCTGAGATCGCCGCCAGGACAAACTCCAGCGCCGTCTCGATCCCACCCATCAATTCCACCACCACCTCCACCTCGGGATCGGCGATCACCGCCAGCGGATCAGTCGTCTGCAACTCGACTGGAACAGAAATCCCGCGCGCCTTGCTCCAGTCGCGCGCCGCCACCTTCCGCACCTCGAAATCGACGCCCAGCCGCTCGCGCAACAGCGTGCGATTCTGCGCCAGATGCTTGTAAACACCCGCGCCCACATTGCCGAGGCCAGCCAGACCGATGCCGAGTTTTTTCATTTGAGTTGCATTCGATTCACAGGAAAAAGGGAGCGAAATCATTCCTGCATCGCGCCGCATCTGTAAAGGTCGGAGTTACCCGTGCCGGTGCCGCCTTCCAGAAAAAAACGCGCCGCCGCCCTTTTTCTCTGGAAAAACGGGGCTGCTCCTCCTACTCTCCGCACATCTCCTCAGACGGTCGCGTCGTTAACGCCAGAAAGTCAGGTTATTATGAAAAGCAGGGGACACATCGCAGCGGCATTGATACTCGGGCTCACCGCCATCCACAGCATCGCGGCAGTCGTTGCGCCCGGCTACGAACCCGTGCCCTCCGTCACGCCGCACGATGAAGTCATCATCCGCCCCGTCCTCGATACCACGTCGCCCGGTCCCGCCCTTGTGGTCATGCCCCGGCTCACCCCGGCTCCAGTCAGCTATCCGGTGACCAGCAACCCCGGCTCCAACCACCTGCGCACCGTCGTTGTGTGGACCTTCATCGCTGCCGGAGTGGCCGGCATCGCCATTCTTCTCTGGCGCCAGCATCAACAGCAAAAAACCCAACGCCGCTGGCGCAAACGCCACTCCAAATGGCGCATTTTCTAGCCCGGCTCCCTCCCCAACGGGTCTCGGTCCGTTTCGGCACACCACCGTCTTTTTCCTCCCACCCGTCACTCTTTTCCAGCGTTGACCCCTTGGGAGTTGCTCTTAGTGTAGGCGAAACCATGGAAGTCAGCCCCGGCATTAACTACAAAATCGGCAACGAACGCCTCGTGAAAGTCACCGAGCGGGCAGGGGCGCGCTTGACGGGATTGCTCACGAAGCAGGGGCGGCCCAATGGTGCCTTGCGCGTGGCGGTGATCGGCGGCGGCTGCTCGGGGTTGCAATACAAGATGGACCTCGTCGATGGCCCGGCCAACCGCGACATCCTCGTGCGCTCGCAGGAGGTGAATGTGGTCGTCGATCCGAAAAGCGCGCTCTTTGTCAGCGGATCGGAGCTGGATTTCAGCGAGGATCTCCAGGCGGGCGGGTTTAAGGTGACGAACCCGAATGCGGTGGCGCATTGCTCGTGCGGCGAAAGTTTTGCGGCGTAGACGATTGTAACCACGAAGACGCAACGGCACGAAGTCGGCAAGGAAATGATGGAGGATTATTTTGCGACGCTGGGTTTGCGGCAGGCCTTGGTGCTGGACGACGCGCAGCTTAAAGACGCCTGGCACCAGGCCGCAGCGGCAGCCAGCGATGCGGAGGAGATTCATCGAGCCTATTCGGCATTGCGCGACCCGGCCCGGCGCATCGGCCATTTGCTGGAGCGCCACGGACGGACACCGGCTGGCGCGGAAACGCCGGGCGCACGGCTTTTTGATCTTTTTTTCACCGTCGCCGCGGTCTTGAAAAACGCTGATGCCATTGTAACTCAAATCGAGTCCGCCGCCTCGGCCCTGCAACGCGCCGGGCAGACTCCGCGCCTTCTCACCAGCTTGGATGATCTCACCTCGGCTGGCGCGGCGGTGGCGGCGGAAAAAGCCACTCGCGACACACAGCTAACCTCGCTGGCAGAGAAGTTCCCCCATATGTCGAACGCCGAATGGGACCTGCTAACCTCGCTCGGCAGCGACTTCGCCTTCCTAACCAAATGGGCCGCCGAAATTCAAAAACGCGAGACGCGTTTGCAGGAAACGTTGATGGGAAAAATCGTATGAGCACACAGGAAATCATCATCGGCATCGACCTCGGCACGACGAACTCGGCGGTGGGTTTCATGGAGGCCGGACTTCCATTCTTATTGGCCGACCAAGACGGCGAAAGGCTCACACCCAGCGTGGTTTATTTTCCAGAGAACGATGGAACTCCGCTCGTCGGTCGCGCGGCTTCGCGGATGCGGGCGGTCCGGTCCGAAGCGACGGTTTCCTCGATCAAACGCCTCATCGGCAGTGGAGAAAATGTCACCATCAATGGCGTGGTTCATTCGCCCGAAGAGATTTCGGCGCTGATCCTAACCAAACTCAAATCAGACGCTGAATCGGCTCTCACTCAAATGGTTAGTCGTGCGGTGATTACCGTTCCCGCCTACTTCAACGACGCCCAGCGCGCAGCCACGAAACGCGCCGGGGAATTGGCCGGACTAACTGTGGAGCGCATCCTCAACGAACCCACCGCAGCGGCGCTCGCCTACGGATTGGACAAGCTGCGGGATCGCTCGAAGATCGCCGTTTACGACTTCGGCGGCGGCACGTTTGATATTAGTATTCTGGAGTTGAACCAGGGCGTGTTCGAGGTGCTTTCGACCAATGGCAACACGCAGCTCGGAGGCGACGATCTGGATGCGGCACTGATCGCCGACTGTGATCTAGCTATTCCAGATTGGGAGAAGCGCGAGCTGGTGATCAAAGCCAAGCATCGGCTGTCCAACGAGGAGAACGTGGAGCTGGCCATTCTTTCGGCGACGGGTCCGCAAAGCTACCAGTTGAGTCGCATTCGATTGGAACAGATGGCGCGTCCCATCATCGAGCGCGCGCGGGTTCATTGTGTTAGATCTTTGGCCGATGCCGGATTGAAGCCGGGCGATCTCGATGAAGTGATTCTGGTCGGCGGATCGACCCGGATGCCCTTGGTTAGAACCTTGGTTGCGGAGTGGTTTGGCAAGGAACCCAACCTCACGCAAAATCCCGATGAGGCGGTCGCGCTCGGAGCCACGATTCAGGCGGGAATTCTGAGCGGTGCGGTGACTAACATCACGTTGTTAGACGTCACTCCGCTTTCACTGGGAATCGAAACGGCGGGCGGCCTAATGAATGTTCTCATTCCGAGAAATTCCACGATTCCGCTGAAGCGCGGCGAGATGTTTACCACGAGTGCTAACAATCAGACTTCCATGGTCATCAAAGTCCTCCAGGGCGAGCGCGAGATGGCTAGAGACAATTGGAAACTGGGGGAGTTTACCATCGATTTCGCCCCGGCTCCGCGCGGTGTGGCGCGAGTGGGAGTGCAATTTGAGATCGACGCGAATGGCATTCTCCATGTGCTGGCCCGCGACGTGGCGACGGGGAAAGATCGGACCTTGGAAGTAACCAGCAGTGTCGATGTGGCCGATGAACGCGTGGAGCAAATGATCGCCGAATCGGTGGAGCACGCCTTCGACGACATGAGCGAGCGCATTTTTACCGAGGCGAGCCTGAAGGCGAAAGAAATGTTAGTCGCCGTGGACAATGCTCTGGCGGTGTTAGGAGATGAAGTGAGTGCGGACGAGCGCGGACAGATCGAGCTGCTAACCAACGAAGTTCGCGAGGCGGTCGAGCTGGGGGAAAGTCAGCGGTTGAAACGCGCCAACGCCGCCCTCGATGCCGGCACGCAAAACCTCGCCACGCTGCTGATGGAGCGCGCCATGGCCGCCGCCCTGGAAAAGCGCGGCCTGATTTGAGTTTCATACTAACCTCGCAGCTTGGCGATCGTGTCAACCAAGGTTTCCGCGAGGTCGGCGATCTGTTTTGCCTTGCGCGGATCGAGCAGTTTTCCAGCCTCGTCGAAAGCTTCGTAGGCGCTGGAAACGGTGACTTGATCGGGCAAAACGAGGACGCCGATGTTGCCGAGCAAAGCGCGCAAACCGACGAGTCCACGCAAGCCGCCGAGTGCGCTAGGCGACGCGGAACAGAGGGCGGCGGTTTTCCCGCGATAGGCAGCGAGGGCTGGCTCGTCGTCGGACTCCGTGCGCGAGGCCCAGTCGATGGCGTTCTTCAGCAGCGGCGTAAATGCGCTGTTGTATTCCGGCGAGGCGATGAGGAATCCGTCGCTGGCGAGCAGGAGCGACTTGAATTTCTTCGCGCCCGCAGGCAATCCGCTGGCGGCTTCGAGATCCTGATCCATTAGCGGCAGGGCGAGTTCGCGCAGATCGACAACGGTCACTTCCGCTCCGGCGGCGCGCGCGGCCTCTACGGCGGCGGCGAGCAACAGGCGATTGTAGGATCCGGTGCGGCTGCTGCCGGAGAAGGCGACGATTTTCGGTGGAGTCATAGTCCCTTGTTAACACCGGCCACATGCCAATGGAACTCCGATGTTTCTTGCGCCGGGACGAAGATGGAGTTTCTTGCCCGGATGAAGATTCCCAATTTGCGCAGTCCCCACGCCAAGGTCGGCGGCATCGTTTATTTCGGACGCATGCTCGACAAAATTCGCCTCAATGGAGCCGGTAATCTGCCGGCGGACTATGTGAAAAACCTCGGCGGCGGCTTCGATGAGCGCATTTTGAATTTTCTCCATGTAGCTTACGGCGATGTGGTCCTGGAGACGCTGACGGGAAAATCAGACGAGGAAATGCTGGCCTGGTGCTTCGCCAATGGACGCGTGCCGCACGCGGAGGAGATCGAGGTCTGGAATGGCTTCATGTCGAAGCGCGGCTGGCGCGATGAGGCGAATGAAATTCTCGAGCGGAGGAAGAAAGAATCCGGCTTTGAGAACCGCGACGACATCCAGACGATGTTCGATTATATCGACGCCGACGAGGCGTAGGGCGGGACTTCGATTACTATCAAAGTGGCGGATGGGCAGGGATTCGAACCCTGGTTGCCTTTGACAGCAAACACGCTTTCCAGGCGTGCGCATTCGACCACTCTGCCACCCATCCTTGGTTTCTTTGCGGACGGCGAACTTGCGTTGTTTCCAGACAACACGCAAGCAGCGATTTTAGGCCCGCGAAATTATTCTGCAGAGCCGAGTTCGACCTTGGCGGCAGTGATTCCAGTCTGCAATTCCGTCTGGCGCTCGGATAAATTTTGCATGCGCAACTGATGCCGGTGCAACTCCATGTTGAGCCGGCTGACGTGCCCGCGCAGTTCGGTGATTTGAGTTACATTTTCCTTGAGCTGGCCTTCGAGGCTGGTGAGTTCGGCTTTGACGATTGCCGGATCGCGGGTGAGAGCGGCGGCGGGGGCTTCGATGACGAATTGATGCTGGCAAAACGGGCATTCCACGAACTGGCCGACCATGGTTTTTGGCGCGGCGACGCTTTTATGGCAGGCTCCGCATTGGATGACGAAGGAGTCTTCCGCGGCAGTGTGATGAGACGTGTGAGTTTCTGGAACCATAATTTCTCTTAGAAAATAAGCAGCTTCGGTTCCATTCGGCGAGAGGAGTTGAAATTATTTTGGGACAAGTTGTCACGGTACGGCGCAGAAGGCTAATCGGCGTGACAGGCTGACGCTGGCGCGAGTTGCAGGAGAATCAGGGCACGTTTTGGAAGTGGCTCACTTTCAATGGTTTGCAACTTCACTGCGACTGCTGTTTGCCGAGGCATAATTCACGCTCAGAGGTAAATCGAATCCCAAATAAGGGACAGTCAAACTTCAACCAAACTAAACCAATGAGCATCATTCAATATCGCAAAACACCCGTTTATCATAATTCGCCTCTGGCGCAGTTGAGCGAACTCCATCGCGAAATGAACCGCCTCTTTGACGGCAGCATTTTCTCCGATGGACTCACCGGCTGGGCTCCAGCCCTGGACGTGACTCAAGACAAGGAACAGGTCCAGGTCGTGGTCGAATTGCCCGGCTTGAAGAAGGAAGACATCTCCCTTTCCTTCCAAGACGGCGTTCTCACGATCAGCGGCGAGCGCAAGGACACGACCGAGCAGAAAGACGGCGAAACCCATCGCAGCGAACGCTTTTTCGGTCGCTTCGAGCGGTCCGTCGAACTTCCAGTCGAGGTCAATCCAGATCGCATCAACGCCACTTACCAGAACGGCCTCCTCACGGTCACTCTGGCCAAGGCGGAGGAAGCGAAACCGAAACAAATCAACATCAACGTCTCCTAATCGAATCCAAGTCCTATGTATTTCAACACATTGACCACCACTGACAACCAAGCTGCGGACGGCACGCGTTACGCGACGCCCCAAGTGGACTTCCATGCCAACGCGGAGGGCACGCAGCTCGTCCTCGACGTGCCCGGCGTTGCCCAAGGCGACGTGGAAATCACCGTCGAAGACCAGCGGCTGACCATCATCGGCCATCGCAAAAATGCGGAGCCGGTCGGCGAATGGGTTCACCAGGAAATTCGTCCGTTTGATTACCGGCGCGTATTTTCCCTGGCGTCCAGTATCGACACGAATCGCATCCAAGCCGAACTCCGCGACGGCGTGCTGAGCTTGAATCTCCCGCTGGCGGAACGCGTGAAGCCCCGCCGCATCGAAGTCGCCTAATCCGAGTTCCATTCTAATCAAAAAAAGTCCGGCGTGTTCAGCGATGAGCCGCCGGGCTTTTTTGTGTGCGGGCTGAATTTGTTCGTTTACAGAGCGGGCGGGACTTGTCATTTTCTCGCAGCTCATGGACTGGACGATCATCACCTTTATCCTCATTTCGGCGATTAAAACGCTCGCCATCATCTTCGGCGTCGTCCTGCCGATGGTTTCCTACACCGTGTATGCCGAGCGTAAAGTCAGCGCGCTTATTCAGGATCGCGTCGGCCCCAACCGAGTCGGCGTGCCACTCACTCTCTTCGGCGGAAAAAAGGATTTCAGCTTCTTCGGCCTCGTCCAGCCCATTGCGGACGCGGTGAAACTCCTCATCAAAGAGGATTTTACTCCCGGTCACGTCAATAAATTCTACTACTGGCTGGCCCCGGCGCTCGGCGTGGCTCCAGCCCTGATCACACTGGCCGTCATCCCGTTCGGCAGCTTTCTGAACCTCGACCCGATCCTCGTTCCGCTCGGTCACGCCCTTGGAATCGACCTCGGCTTCGGCCCGATTCCGATGGTCATCGCCAATGTGGACATCGGCGTTCTCTTCATCTTCGCCATCGCCTCGGTCGGCGTTTACGGCATCGTCCTCGCCGGCTGGTCGGCTAACTCGAAATACCCCTTTCTCGGCGGCATCCGCTCCAGTTCGCAGATGATCTCCTACGAGCTGTCCCTCGGCCTTTCGGTGATCCCGATTTTTCTCCTCATTGGTAATCTGAATCTCACCACCATCGTCCAGTATCAGATCGATCATGGCTGGTTAATGATTCCTTTCACAGACGGCCATCTCAGCCTCCAGGAAATATTGCTCTGGATTCCGATAGCGATCTCGTTCCTCGTGTTTACCGTCGCGATGTTTGCGGAAACGAATCGACTTCCATTCGACTTGCCCGAAGCGGAGCAGGAACTCGTTGGCGGTTATCACACCGAGTATTCCTCGATGAAATTCGCCCTCTTCTTCCTCGGCGAATACGCCGCCATGATCGCAGGTTCGTCCGTCATCGTGACGCTATTCTTCGGTGCCTGGCATCTGCCCTTCATCCCATCCGGCAACGGCGTCGGTCTGGCCGCGCTTTTCTGGGGCTTGGTCAACATCGCCGTTTTCTTCGGAAAAGTGGCCGTGCTCCTCATCTTTTTCATCTGGGTGCGCTGGACTTTGCCGCGTTTCCGTTATGATCAACTCATGAAACTCGGCTGGTATTTCTTCTTCGAGCTGGCCTTGGCAAACATCTTCCTCGCCGCGATCATCCTCGCGTTTGTGAAATAACCCTTTCTCTCATGGCTTACACCGTTGACCGCCCAAAAATGACTCTGGCCGAGAAGATGTATCTTCCCGCCATTGTTACTGGACTCGCCATCACGGCGAAACATTTCAAAAACATGATCCTCGGCCGCACCAAGGTCGTCATGCAATACCCCGAGGAAAAATGGGACTCGCACATGCCCGAACATTATCGCGGCGCGCCGACCCTCGTGAAGGACGAGCACGACCGCGAGCGCTGCGTGGCCTGCCAGCTCTGCGAGTTCATTTGTCCGCCGCGCGCCATCACGATCACACCCGGCGAACTCCCCAGCGAGTCGAAGTTTGCCAAGGTGGAGAAATATCCCGAGGAGTTCAAAATCGACATGATCCGATGCATTTATTGCGGCCTCTGCGAGGAAGTCTGCCCCGAGCAGGCCATTTTCCTGCGAAAAGATTACGCCATCACCGGCCTCACCCGTGCCGACATGGTCCACGACAAAAAGAAACTCTACGAACTCGGCGGCGAGATGAACGGCCTCGTCCACAAGTGGAACCCTCTAAAATGAAACCTTCCACTCAGGTTTCAGCTTTCAGGTTTCTTAGTCATTAGGATTTAGTCATTAGTCATTTTCCATCATGCCCGCCATTCTCTTTTGGATCTTCTCCGGCCTCATGCTGCTCTTCGCGGCCATGGTCGTCATCCTGCGCCAACCCGTCAGCAGCGCCTTTAGCCTGGTCGTTTCGTTCCTCGCCCTGGCGGCGCTTTACGTCTCGCTCGACGCCTTTTTCATCGGCGTCATCCAGATCATGGTCTATGCGGGTGCCGTCATGGTCCTCTTTCTCTTCATCATCATGTTGCTCGACTTGAAGGCCGAGGTGCGCCGCAATTTCAAATTGCCCGCGACCTTCGCCGCCCTAGCCGTCGTCCTCATTTTCGGACTCATGGTGCGCGGCGTCGTCAGCAGTTTTGAAATGGGCGAAGCGCCACTTCCCGCACTGGTCCACACGGATAAATCCGACATCTGGCACGTCGGCGAAACCCTCTTCACCACCTTCAATCTGCCCTTCCAAGTCATCGGCGTCCTTATCCTCGTCGCCACCGTCGGCGTCGTCGTCCTCAGCAAACGGGAGTTAAAGTAAACTCATGGTCACACTTAACGATTACCTGCTCGTCAGCGGACTCCTCTTCACCATCGGCCTCGCCGGCGTCCTCCTGCGGCGCAACATCCTCATCATATTCATGTCGCTCGAGTTGATGCTGAATGCGGCCAATCTCTCGCTCGTCGCCTTTTCCCGTTTCCGCACCGTGGACGGCCTGCCTAATTACAACGCGCAAGTGCTCGTGTTTTTCATCATCACCGTCGCCGCCGCCGAGGTTGCGGTCGGGCTCGCCATCATCGTCGCGCTTTATCGCCAGCGCCAGACGACCCATGTCGAGGACTTAAACTCCATGAAATTTTAACTCGTGATACCCTGGATTGTCCTTTTTACCCCGTTGATCTCTGCGATTCTGATTGCCCTTGTCACGCGGCCCTCGAAATCTCTCAGCACCGCGATTTCTGTCGCAGCGGTGGCCATTTCCTTCATTGGGAGTCTGATTCTATTCGGCAAACCCGATCACTCGATGGATGTCTCCTTCGATTGGATCAACCTCCCGGCGCTGCGCATTCCGATCGGCACCTCGATCGACCAACTGACCAAGCTCATGCTGCTCGTGGTCACAGGGATTGGCCTGCTCATTCACCTCTATTCCGTCGGCTACATGAAAGAGGACGAGGGCCGCTCCCGGTATTTCGCGTCGTTGTCGCTCTTCATTTTCTCCATGCTCGGCATCGTCCTCGCGAACAATTTCGTGATGATGTTCATCTTCTGGGAACTGGTCGGCGTCAGTTCGTATCTGCTCATCGGCCATTGGTTTGAACGCCCGGCGGCGGGCGACGCGGCGAAAAAAGCGTTTCTCACGAACCGCATCGGCGACTTCGGCTTCATGTTTGGCATCCTCTGCGTCTGGCTGGCCACGAAATCCGTCGTCTTCAGTGAGATCGAACTCAAATGGGCCACAATGGGTCTTCCAAGCTGGTTTATCACCGTGGCCACGCTCGGTGTTTTCATGGGTGCCATGGGCAAGAGCGCGCAATTTCCACTCCACGTCTGGCTGCCCGACGCCATGGAAGGCCCGACTCCGGTCTCGGCCTTGATCCATGCGGCGACGATGGTGGCGGCAGGTGTTTTCATGCTCGCGAAGGTCTTTTTCCTCTTTGTGCCAGCCGCGTTCACCCTGCAATTCATCATGTGGATCGGCATCGGAACCGCCGTCATGGCCGCGTTCATGGCCACGCAACAGGACGACATCAAGCGCATTCTGGCCTACTCAACCCTCTCGCAACTCGGCTACATGGTCTGCGCCGTCGGTATGGCCGCGCCGCAAATTGGGATGTTTCATCTTTTCACCCACGCGGCTTTCAAGGCGATGCTGTTCCTCGGGGCCGGGTCGATCATCCACTCGCTGCATCACGAGCAGGACATCTGGAAAATGGGCGGCGTCGGAAAGAAGATGCCGATCACGTTTGCTACTTTCACCATCGGCACGCTGGCGCTGACCGGGTTTCCCGGTTTGAGCGGATTCTTCTCGAAGGACGCGATTATCGCGAGGGCTTTTGAGCATAATATTTGGGTCTTCGGCCTCGCCGTGCTCGTGGCGTTTCTGACTTCGTTCTACATGTTCCGACTCTGGTTTGTGGCGTTCCTGGGCAAGCCTCGCGCCCATGGAGCCGAGCACGCGCACGAGTCGCCGCTGATCATGACCGTTCCGTTGCTGATCCTCGCGATCCCATCCGTCATCGCGGGCTATCCGTTCTTTATCGGGAAATTTCTCACGCTGCCCGAGGAGCACGCGCCGATGATTGTCCAAGGCTCGGCTGTCGGCGTGTTCGTGCTCGGCGCACTGGTGGCCTTGGTTCTCTATAAAGGCAAAACCAAGGACCCGGTCCGCATCGCGCTCTTCGCCAACCGCTTTTACATCGACGATTTCTACAAAATCCTCGTGCGCGCCACCCAGGACTCGGCAGCCGTCATTTCCGCTTTCCTCGACAAGTGGCTCATCGACACTGTGCTCGTGCGCGGCGTCGGCGCGGGCGGCGTCTGGATCACCGGCTACGTCCTGCGTTTCCTGCAATATGGCAACATCCAGGGCTATGCCATTCTCTTCGGCGTCGGAATCATCGCGCTGCTTTACTACGTCGTCTTTGCTTAAACTTCTGTGAATACCGCCCTGCTTCTCCATCTCATCGTGCTGCTGCCGCTCGGCGCGGCCATTGCGATCTTACTCGGATCACCCGCCCGCAAAACCGCTCTCGGGGCCTCCATCGCAGCCCTCGCGCTGACGATTATTTCCGTCCTCGCCTATCAAGGCACCGCTGGCGGATTCCAGTTCCAGTCGCATGTGGACGTCGTCGCCGAGTGGGACTTGAAATACTTCCTCGGCGCGGACGGCCTCAGCCTCGCGATGGTGCTCCTCGCCACCCTCGTCACCGTCGCCGCCGTCTGGGTCACGCCGAAAATGGAGAAATCTGAAAACGCCTTCTACGCCTGCCTGCTCCTCATTGCGGCCGGTGCGATCGGGGCGTTTCTCTCGCTCGACCTCTTCTTCTTCTACGCCTTCCACGAACTCGCCCTCATCCCGACTTTCATTCTGATCGGCGTCTGGGGCAGCGGTGAAAAACAGCAAGCCGCCTGGCGCATCACCATCTATCTCGCCATCGGCAGCATCATCCTGCTCGCCGGGCTCATCGGCGTTTATCTAGCCGTGCCCGTCGCACAGCGGACTTTCGATATTCCCCAACTCCAGGCGCTGGCCAAGACCTCCGCCTTTCTCCCGGCGAAATGGATCTTCCCCACGCTGCTCGTCGGCTTCGGCGTGCTCGTTTCGCTCTTCCCATTCCACTCCTGGGCTCCCAAAGCCTATGCCTCGGCACCCGCTCCCGCCGCCATGCTCCATGCCGGTGTGCTCAAGAAATTTGGCCTCTACGGCATGTTGCGCATCGCCCTCCCGATGTTTCCGCTCGGCGTCCAGCAATACGATTACATCATTCTCATCCTCCTCATCGGCAACATCCTCTTCGTCGGCCTCGCCACCATTGCCCAGAAACAACTCGATACCACGCTCGGCTATTCCAGCGTCATGCACATGGGTTACATCTATCTCGGCATCGTCAGCATGAACCTCACCGGAATCAACGGTGCTGCGCTTCTGATGTTCGCCCACGGCCTCTCCATCGCCGCTCTTTTCGCCATGAGCGGCATGATCCGCGAACGCACCGGGACGCTGGAGTTTTCCGATCTCGGCGGACTCGGCAAACGCGCCCCAGTCCTCATGTTTTGCTTCGGCCTCGCCACTTTCGCCTCCATCGGTCTGCCCGGCTTCGGTAATTTCGCCTCCGAAACGATGGTCTTCTTTGGCGCGTTTTCAGGCGGGTTTGAATCGAATGCGTTTCAGACCGGCGCTTTTAATTTCCATCAAATCGCCACCATCGTCGGCCTCTGGGGAGTCGTTATTTCCGCCGTTTACATGCTGCGCGCCTACCGCAAAATCTTCATGGGCGACCTCGTCTCCCGCTGGGCTGGCATCAGCGACATCCGCCCGCTCTACAAATTCCCGCTCGTCCTCCTCATCGGCGCGCTCCTCGTTTGCGGCCTCTACCCGCAGGGCTTCCTGCACCTCGTCGGCCCGACGCTTTCCCATTTGCTTCCCTGAGATTTCCTTAAAATGACCTCACCGCTTCTTCTCGAGACCATCGTTCTCTTCCTGGGTCTTTGCCTGCTGCTCTTCGAGGCCTTTGTCCCGACGCCCACCCGCCGTGGCTTCGGCTTGTTTGCCATCGCTGGTCTTTCCGTCGTCCTCATTCTCAGCTTCTTCACCAAAACCAACGTCGATTGCGGCCCCTTCTACGTCGCCGACGGCTTCGGGCTCTTCTTTAAGCAACTCATCCTCCTCACCACCATCGTGGTCCTGATCATGAGCCTCGAATACGCCTCCACCGTCCAGCGCCTGGTGCCTGCGGAGAAACCCGGAGCCGGTCTGGGCGAATTCTACACCCTTCCTGTCTTCACCTGCGTCGGGCTGATGTTCATGGCCTCCGCGACCGACTTCATCATGATCTTCGTCGCGCTCGAACTGGTCACGATCTCCTTTTATATCCTTGTCAGCTTCCTCCGCCGGTCGCGTCCGTCTCTCGAAGCGGGCACGAAATACCTCATCCTCGGCGCGCTTTCCACCGGCATCCTCGTTTACGGCATCACGTGGATCTTCGGCGTTACCGGCGAAACCAACCTCGCCGCCATCGGCCAGGCCGCCGCCCAAGTCACCGATAAGAATCAGACTGCGCTCCTCTTCGGCATCGTCCTCGTGCTCATCGGGCTCGGCTTCAAAATCGCCGCCGCCCCCTTTCAATTCTGGGTCGCCGACGTTTACCAGGGCGCCCCGACTCCCATCACCGCCTTCCTCTCCGTCGGCTCCAAGTCCGCCGGCTTCATCGTCCTCCTCCGTTTCCTCGCCGTCATCCTGCCGCTGCCCGTCGTTGGCGCGCGCGTCAGCACCGGACTCTCCATTCTCGCCTTCTGCACCCTCATTTATGGCAATTTCGCCGCGCTCCCGCAGACGAATTTGAAGCGACTCCTCGGTTACTCCAGCATCGCCCACGCCGGTTATTTGCTCATGGCCGTCGTCGCCCTCAGCAGTTTCGCCGCCGCCGCGCAACAAGCCATCGCTTTCTATCTCGCGGGTTATCTCGTGATGACCCTCCTCAGTTTCCTCGTCCTCATCCTCGCCAGCCGCCATCTCGAAGGCGACGACATCTCCCACTTCAACGGCCTCGGGAAACGCAGCCCGTTTCTCGCCTTTGCCATGCTCGTCGCCATGATGTCCCTCGCCGGCGTGCCTCTCACCGCCGGGTTCTTCGGGAAATTCATGATCTTCAAAGTCGCCCTCGAATCCCACCTTTACTGGCTGGTTGGCGTCGGCGTCATCAGCGTCGGCTGCGGCTTTTATTACTACCTGAAAGTGGTCAAGGCCATGTATTGGAACATCTCCAGCACCGACACCGCGCTCGAGTCGCCTCTGACTCCGCTCACCCGCACCACACTTTACGCGGTTATCGCCGCCGTCTTTATCCTCGGCGTTTACCCCGCCCCACTCCTGCATCTGATCGGGAAATAGGCCCTCACCTCCTGAAAGGCTACCCGATCAGGCCGGATGTGCCATTGGGAGTTCTACGAATGCCCAAACGGACGCCCGACTTGCCATTCGAGTTTCATTTTCCTCCTCGACGAGCCTCCCTTTTCACCAACGAAAAAAGACGGCACCCCTCGCGAGGCGCCGCCTTTTTGCTGAATCGACTCAGTCCGCTCTTAGGCGAACCATTCCGTGTGGAAAAACTCGCCTGCTGGTTTGTCGATCCGCTCGTAGGTGTGGGCGCCGAAATAATCGCGCTGGGCTTGCAACAAATTCGCTGGCAACCGGGCCTGCCGATAGCTGTCGTAGTAGGCGAGCGCCGCGCTGAAGGCCGGGGTGGCGACGCCGTATTCGATCGCCGTGCGGACCGCGATGCGCCAGTTGGCCTGGGTGCGGGTGACGACTTCGGTGAAGAAGGGGTCGAGGATGAGGTTTTTCAAACCCGGATTCTGCTGGTAGGCATCCGTGATGCGGTTGAGGAAACGGGCGCGAATGATGCACCCACCGCGCCAGATGCTGGCGATGTC
Organism: Chthoniobacterales bacterium; assembly: GCA_039930045.1. Taxonomy (NCBI): domain Bacteria; kingdom Pseudomonadati; phylum Verrucomicrobiota; class Spartobacteria; order Chthoniobacterales; species Chthoniobacterales bacterium. The sequence goes on from JBDSQB010000006.1 coordinate 168,926, forward strand.
CTTGAAGTTGAGGTTCCAGTTGTAGAGCTGGCTGGCCGCCCCGAGTTGCACCATTCCCTGGGCGTAACTCATGATTTTCGAGGCATAAAGCGCGTCGCGAACGGAGTTGATCAACGCTGCGCGATCCCCGGTGAACGGAGCCGGAGTCGGCCCTGGAAGCTGGCTGCTGGCGGCGACGCGCTCGGCTTTGAGCGAACTCAAAATGCGGGCCTCGACCGCGCTGCCGATGACGCTGAGGGGCACGCCCATCTCAGTGGCGTGGCCGACGGTCCATTTGCCGGTGCCCTTTTGACCAGCCTTGTCGAGGATGAGATCGACGATCGGGGTCCCGGTTTCCGGGTCTTTCTTGGTGAAAATGTTCGTGGTGATCTCGATTAGGAAACTATCCAACTCGCCCCGGTTCCATTCGCCGAAGATCTCATGAAACTCGTCCGCCGTCGGGTTGATCGTGGCCTTCAAGATCGCATACGCCTCGCAGATGAGCTGCATGTCGCCGTATTCGATGCCGTTGTGCACCATCTTCACGAAGTGCCCGGCGCCGCCTGGGCCGATGTGGATCACACACGGCTTGCCGTCGACCTGCGCCGCAATTTTCTCGAAGATCGGCTTGATCTCTTCCCATGAAGACGCCGGCCCACCCGGCATGATCGACGGGCCTTTGCGCGCGCCTTCTTCGCCACCCGAGACGCCCACGCCCATGAAGCGCAAGCCCTGGTCGGCCAGTTCGGTGTCGCGACGTTCGGTGTCGGTGTAGAGGCTGTTGCCGCCGTCGATGACGATGTCGCCCTTGTCCAGCAGCGGCGTCAATTGCTTGATGACGGCGTCGACCGGCGCGCCGGCCTTGACCATCAACATGATCTTGCGCGGCTTGGCCAGGCTCTGCACGAAGTCTTGCAGCGTCTTCGCGCCGTACAGATGCTTCTTCGGGTGCTCGGCGACGAAGGCCTCCATGACCTCGGTCGTGCGGTTGTAGACGCTGACGCCGAAACCGCGGCTCTCGACATTGAGCACCAGGTTCTGGCCCATCACCGCCAGGCCTATCAGGCCGAAGGCGTTGTCCGGCTTGTCGTGCTTGTCTGGTTGCTGCTTCTGATTCATCTGGAGCCTCTTTCGAGCGTTGCGCAAACGCGCAGCTTATGTCAGCCGACAGACACCTGCAGCTCAAGACATCCGCAGGTCACCCGCCAGGCTCGCCAGTGTTTCCGGCTCGACCGTCACATGCGCCGGGTAATGCGTGTGGTCGCAGCCGATGCGCACGCCGGCACCGGCGCGGATGGCTTCGCGCTGCGCCGCGTTGAACTCGAAGCGAACGAAGTGCACCGCCGACGTTTTCTCGTCGTTCTCGCGGTCCATGTCTTCGTCGGCGATGGCGAACACGCGCTTGTGGCCTTCGACCTCGACGAACATGCGGTCCTCGATGCCGATCAGCCGCGCCAGTTCGCGCTTGCGCTCGTGCGCGTCGGGGTACTCGATCAGCATCGTTGCCTTCCAGTTGCTGCCTTCGGGCACCAGCGGCTGATAGGCGTCGATCTCGCTCTGGATGCCTTCGGCCTCGAAGATCTTCTCGATGTGCAACATCTCCTGAATCTGACGACGAATGGTCTGCTCGTCTTCGAACTGCAGCGTCAGGTGATCGCCCAGGCGCACGCTACGCAGGCGGCGGTGGGCAATGGCGTCAGTCTTGCTGCTCTTGCGGATACGTGCGTAGGCCTCCAGGCTTTGCAGGCTTTCAGTCGTGATGGTGGGCATGGCTTTCACTCCAGACCGTAAGCGATGCGCATCAGGGACAACGGGTGTCGCAACTGCGCAGTCGGCAGGCCGTTTTCAGCCATGCCTTGTGCAATGTGATGACCGGCCAGTGCGCAGTCGCTGCTGATGTAGTCGGGTGCCTGATTTTCCGCGCCACTTTCTCCTGCCCGCTTGGCCATCGCCTTGAACACCGGCTTGCCGATTTTCATGGCCAGCGGGTGCGTACCGGTCTTGACGCCAT